>JAFRIG010000042.1 GCA_017432895.1 Erysipelotrichaceae bacterium
ATATATGCTTTCTTCCTGATCCATGACCATCGCCCTCCTTGTGATATTATCATATCACTTCGGAGGCAATACGCCCCAAGGGGCGGGGAAATGCCCATTAACTCGCAACCTGCCACTGGCAGCTTACTCGTTTATTATAAAAACTGTCCCTCGGAGGCGGAACTTATGTGGAAAGCGACATTTCTCCATATGTCGCACTCCGTGTGCGACTATTGCGAAAACATTGATTTGGGCACACAAAAAGACCCGGGGACAGGGAAGTGGATCCCCTTGCTCCGAGCCTCCGATCATTCTTGTAAGCTTGCGTTTTTCTACTGCCGCTAGCGCAAATTTTTTTCCTTTCCTGCCTTCCGGCAACATACATTAATCATGCGTACTCGTTACACCTTTCTATGGATTTCAGATCATTCTCTGGGCTGCATATTAGCTTCATCCTTTAGCCTTTTTCCTCAATTTCAGCTCTGTATTGTTGCTGTCCTTCAAAAGCTGAGCAATAGCTGAACTTCTTTCTTTCAATGGCAACCCACTATATTCTTTGTTTGCCTGTGCCAGGATTTCCTTCAGCGTCTGCAGATCCATCAGATTGACCGCCAGGCAGAACAGAGTCTTCTTCCGGCCATCATTATAATCAGCGAGCAACCGGTCCTAAAATCTGCCGTTTTTCCTGTTGCTCCCGGATATATGCTTCTTCACCGATTCGTTGCATATTCCCCAAATCTTTCTTCTGGTTTCGGTGCGTGATGAAAGAATCGTATTCATCCACATGCTCGTATCTCGCGATGGGATATTCAGGGCATTGAGTGCAGTATTCATATCCGTCGCGCCCCATGCTGCAACGCACGATCGGACAGCCCTGATTGCCAAATCCGCAGCCTCCGCAGTGACCGGATAACTGCATGGGACATAACCTGCAGTTCAGACCGCAGAGCGACAGATATGGATTGTTTCTTTTAAATCCCTTCATTACGATTCCTCAACTAAATGCTTTTTCATTGCCTCAAACAGCTTGTCCACAAAGATCGGTTTCTCTGTAAATCCATCCATACCGGCTTCCAGCGCAGCGTTCCTGTCTTTTTCCTGGACGTTTGACGATACTGCAATGATCGGAATGGCTGCTTTCTTTTTATCCTCAAGGACACGGATCTGTTTTGTGGCTTCTATACCATCCATGTTCGGCATCATGATATCCATCAGGATCATGTCGTAGTAATCCGCCGGGTGGGTAATCAGCTTCTCCAGGCAGTCCTTTCCATCCACTGCGAACTCGATGACAGCACCAGTCTGTCGGAGCATTTCCCTGGCAATCTCACGGTTGATCTCCATGTCTTCCGCAACCAGGATCCTTTTTCCGGAGAAATCATAAGGATCAAAATACTTGTTATGGAATAACGAAAGTTCCTGCAGATGCTTCTCCAGTTTTCCCAAGTGTTCAAAACATGTATTGTCTGATCCATCCTCCATCCGACTCATGACCTGTGAAATACAGTCAATCGATTTCAGCAGATACTCGCCTGAAATCCGGATGCTTTGTAAGTATCGAAGAACCAGGTCTTTGTCTTCATAATGATTTGCTGCCATATCGGCACAGCCAAGAATAATATGCAGAGGTGTACGGATATCCTGGGACATCTCGAAAATCTGTACCAGCCTGGACGGCTGCCCTTCCTCAACACATTCATTCAGAAGATCATTCACATTAACCCCCAGTATATCTGCCAGTTTTGGAAACAGGGCGATATCCGGGTAAGACAGATCCCGCTCCCATTTCGAAACAGCTTTGTCCGTGACATTCAGCTTTTCTGCCAGCTGAGATTGTGTCATGTGGTTCTGAGTCCGAAGGGAGCGGATATAAGATCCGAGTGTAGCTTGTTTCACCTGTATACACCTCCCACGCAACAAAATATCATGAAGGAAGCAGGAGGACAATCGACTGTTGGTTTACACGCAGCTACATATCAACGTATTCCTCTATCGCGGAATGCGGCACATTCCTTCCTTTCCCCAAACAGATTGTCCGGAGACAATGCTTTGAATGTCAGGGCTCCTCCGGAATAGATCACAGCAGAATGGCTCTGACAGAATATGTCTGCATTTTTATCTGTTCTCTTCTAAAATTACTAATCCTTTTTCCCTGTCATGGCCAATGATTTCCTGGATCTTCTGAAAATCATATTTCTTGTGGAGATTATCCATAACTGCGGACAATTCTTTTTTTCCATACTTTCGGATAAATAGTGCCAACGCTTTTGCAGCATCTCCACCGTTTCCGTTTGCATAGAATCCCTTTTGGCAATCGATCAGATACTCACATTCATAACAGCCATCAATGCCTCTTTCTTTGCAGCAGGCTGCATTTGGACAGACTCCTTCGGGACAGCACACAGCATACGAACAGGTATTATATTTTGTTCTGCAGGAACCGCACCATTCCATCAGGAAGCAATGATTACAGGACAGACCGCAATACGCAATGGCATCCACCCCTTTTCTGGCGATCTGACAAAGTTTGTTTTTGATCCGGCACATAGCCTCGGTATGCATGATCCAATGTCTTGAGAACGGCATCCTGATCAATCCACCGATATCTTTATTACACCAGTAATCGATCAACCAGACAGCATCTTCATCCGCACTCACCGAACGACTGTATGCTACTCTTTTCTTATCCTCATCAGTAAACTTTCTTTTCAGATCCCTATATTCGAGGTTTTTCAGCATCTCTTCGGTTGAATTTTTTACTGCCAAACAATATTCACAAACAGCTTTTATATCTAACTGTTTTGAGAAGGCCGCAATAGCATCGCCTTTCAATTCGTTTCCCGTGGTGATAATCGGACTTCCTGTTCTTTCAAGAAAGTCCTCGGTAAAAAGAATCTGACTGTTCCGCATAATGACGGTATGCACCACGATATCTTCAATCCGGAATATGTGCCACATGGAATAAGCCAGTGTCTTGCTGTGGTATCCTTCCGCTTTGGCAAACGGCATTTGATAGAACGCTTCCGGAGGATATGTATTCACAATCGACGTAATCTGCTGAAACAGATCTTCTCTCAGTTCAATAAGAATGTCGATTCCTTTCCGAAAAGTCGCCGCTTTCCCTATCAGGGATTGCATTTTCTTATTCTTTTCCGACCATTCTTTATTCATATGCAGCCTCCAATATGAATTGAATTTGACAATAGTTCTATAGCTTCGACCCGACTCGAGACATCGAGACTACTACTTCGCAATGCGGGGTCTGCGGGAACATATCATAACCTTGAATATCTTTGATCACGTATTTTTTCTGAAGTAGTTCAAGATCCTTGGCCAAGGATGCCGGATTGCAGGAAACATAGATTATTTTCTTTATCTTTGACTTCAGGACAGTCGTGATAAATTCTTCATCCAGACCCGTACGGGGTGGATCGACCACCAGAACATCGATCCTGTTTTTGGAAGCGATCTTTCTGATCGCTCTTGAGGCATCATCACAGATGAATTCAATGTTGTTGATGCCGTTGAGCTTCGCGTTTTCTTTAGCATCCGTGATGGCTTCTTGTACGATCTCGATCCCGATGATCTTCTCGGCTTTGTCGTGCAGATGCAAAGAGATGGCACCGATACCGCAATAGGCTTCGACTAAAAGCTCACCCTTTTCATCGATCAATGAAGCTACATCCTGATATATCCTTTCGGCCTGATCGCGATTGAGCTGAAAGAAAGCCTGAGCAGACAGTTTCAAATCATACTCTTCACAATGAAGATCGATCTTTCTTTCACCAAAGAGTTTCTTTAGTTTGTCGGGCATCAGCTGTACGGGATTCTTATGCGTATTGATCCCTTGATATAGACTCACCAGACCCTTGATCTTCTTGAGATCATCGATCACTTCTTTTGTAAAGACATCGTTTCCGGAAATAATGACCGCCTGATACTTTCCTTCAAAACCTCTGACGACCAGCTGCCGGATACCGCTTTTCTCCTTATGGACATAAGCCTTCAATTTGTGTCTGTTTAAAACTGTCAGGATAGCTTTACGGACTTCCTCGACTCCTTCTTCATGAACTTCACAGTTTTCGATGAGACAAGGATGATTGGAACCCTGTTTATATAAAGCATTGACCAGGATACCGTCATGTTCGATAACGGGCAGATTGGCCTTGTTGCGGTAGTGCAATTGCTTTTTAGAGGCAACGACATCTTTCAAAGGCTTATCGTAACCGCAATACTTGAACAGCGCTCCTTCAAGCAGCTGTTTCTTGATCTTCAACTGTTCTGCATATGCAAGATCGGAAAAGACGCAGGCTCCGCACTTGCGGTAATGCGGGCAGCTGCTTCTGATACGCTCCGGACTTCTTTTTAATATCTTCTTTAACTCGCCCTGATAGTGACGTCCTTCATCCTTCAGTTCACATTCCACGATCTCCCCGGGGTAGCAGCCCATGACGAAAACCGGTTTCCGTTTATAAAAACCGATGCCTTCGCCATTGATCCCTGCTTTCTTGATTTCCAGTTTTGTCATTTATTCTTTAAGATCCAAGGCTTCGATGCGATAACGGAATTTGCCCCTGCTGGCATTTTTGTATTCGATCGCCTCGACAGGACAATAACAGATACAAGCCATGCAATGGGTGCAGTTATTTCCCCAGCTTGGCTTTCCGTCTTTGAGCTCGATATTGTTTAAAGGACAGTTATTTACACAACTTCCACATGATACGCATTTCTCATTCACCGTAAAGCCATCCGCTTTGACAAACACCTTATAGAACAAGGGATTCACGATCACGCTCTTGACAAGATCACTGAAGCCTTCCTTATTGGCGGGAAGCTTTTTTCTATCGGCGATCAAAGAGGCAAAATTATCGATCTTCTCGTTGGCTCTTTCAACGATCTTCTCCGCCTCTTGCTTATCAGGTACTTCAAACATCGCGATATAGTTTTCCGGCATGTTTATCTGACCGGTGCCCATGTATTCACAGCCAAGCTTTTCACAAAGCTTTTCATTGTATCTGGAAGCCTTTCCTATCTCGTCGCCACAGCTCATCAAAAACCACATCCTTTTGATTTTTGAAAGATCGTTTTCCAGCAGATAATTTTCCACGATCTTCGGAATGCGCCAGGCGTAGGTCGGGGTGACTAAAACAACGTCTTCACTATTAAACGAAAACTTCTTATTGTCTTTGATGAGAGCTTTGAGATCGATGCATTCCGCATTTATGATCTTTGCTGTTCTTTGTGCGACATAGCGGCTGTTACCGGTACCGCTGTAATATATGACTTCCATGATCAATCTTTTATCCTTCCATACTCCTGGCCCATCTGCAAGTGCTTCCCTTTTTCGGCCGTAAACTCAAAATCCAGATCTTTACCAAACAGCATCACGATATCGCTGCCTCCAAACAGGAAATATCCCAACGGATCGCCTTTTTCGACTCTATTACCCGGCTTGACGTTTTCTTCGAAATTGACCGAAGAGACCGTACAGATACCGACCGGTACGATCGCAACATAGCCGCCGTTATCCGTTTCCATGATGACCACGCCTCTGGTCTCCAGCGATTGCCAGCCGTACTCGCCGACGGTGGGTTCAAAGTAGCGCTGCTTTTCTTCATCATAAATGATCAGACCACTGGGAGTGGCATCGGCTCTGATCACATAAGCTTCTTTTATCATTCCGCTCAGCGGGAAATGGTAGCGGTGGTAGTCGTTGATATCCAGAAAGGCATGGCTCATCTTGCCTCCGGCAAAACATTCTGCATACTTGCTTCCTTTCAACAGGGAAGCTACATCCTTCAAAGTTCCGGTTTTGATCGCGACCTCTTTGCCATTGTCGATCACTCGATTGTCTTCATCGATCTGCCAGATACCCTGAGGTATCGAATCGGCCGTTGAGACGACGACATCACTGCGGGGATCGATCGGTCTTTTAGAAGGATCTTTCAATTTGCGGGAAAAGAAATCGTTGAAAGACTTCCAGTTGGATGGATCTTCATAGGTATCATCATCCAGATGAAAATCTTTGTTGGCCAAGGCGTTTCGATAATACTCTTGACACCACGATACTTCACTACTCAGATAGGAACCATACTCCGATATGAATCTGATCATCCAGCTGCGATAGGGCTCGTGATAGATCAAAGAATTTGAATAATAGCCCTTGTCTTTTAATTCAGGCAGCTGCTGATTGGACACGAAATAGAAACAGCCCATTCCCTGATCGATGCGATCATAGAGACTCACATACCTTTCATCGGGACAGATCTGCCAGGGCATGGCCTTGGATATGCGGTCAAGAAAAGCATAAAAAGATTCCAGCGAATAGACCGGATTGGTCTGACGGTCTTTGACGCTTTCCGCCGCCTGCTTAATGGCTCTATTAAGCAGGTACTTGAGTTCATCGTCATGTTCGACCATCAGGATCAGATCCCAGGTGATCTTTTCGTGGTCCTTGTTTCTGATCAGATCCGATGTCAGGTCCTTGGGCTTTCTGTTCATTTTCAGATCCTGTTTTTGAGGATATCCGTTGCCATCTCCAGCATTCTATAGGCGCTGTCTCTTAACTGCGTGATCTGATCGTAAATCAAATCTTCGGAAAGTACACCGGCGTTAACATCATCGGGAAGTTCCTGTTCCCGGTCGTTATACCACTGTTCACTGCCATAATAATGGAACAGCTCTTCCATTTCCGGCAAAGCTTTTTCAAGACTGTTGAGCGTATCTTCCAGTTCGGTGTTAACATTGCCTGATAGTTCCAGCTGTTTTTCTCTGGCTTGTATTCTTTTGATCAGCTTTTCCATTTTCTACTCCTTTGCTAAGCCATGCATGATATGTACATTGGGCAGATCCTTCAAGATATATGAAGACATGATTATCTTGGTTGAAACCAGACCGCCGCCGATGATGATCGTTTCCTGAGCGAAGACTTCTTCATCGATCAGGATAAACCAGTCTTCGGGAAGCCCCACCGGTGTTATCGAACCAAATTCCATGCCGGTTTTTTCAATAACATAATTAAGATCCGCAAATGAGACCTTCTTGGCATCGAGCTTCTGACGGACGATACTGCCGGTATTGACCCTTTTTCCGTAAGGCAAAAGGATGGCGGCATACTTCACGTTATCGCCTCTTCTTCCTTCGACGACGATGCAGTTGAGTTCCCATTCCAAGGGTGTCTCATAATGTTCATGCAGCAGCTGCCCATCGGCATAAGCCGGATCGATAGCCGCCACCATTACCTTATCGCCATCTACGAGTTTTTCTACTCTCCCATATACCGCAGCAGGGACAAGTTCCCTGTTTTGTAGTAAAGATTCTGTTTGAAGTTTCATGTGTTCTTTCCTCAGTAAATATTATATTATGCTTTGCGTTTCTATATTAAAAGAAGACTTGGCATACAATTGCTGATTGATCTTGGTCTGAATACCGTTGAATAATATCCGGAAACACTATGCAAAAAACTTTATTTGTGAATTATTTAACGATATAATCTTAACTATAAAATGAGGTATTCCCATGGAAAAAATCGATAATATACCAGACTTTCAGACAGAAGTTAATGAACTGGTCCTCAACGCCAGCAAGGCCTTGCAGGAATTTTCTTCCTTCGATCAGGAAAAGATCGACTACATCGTCGCCAAGTGTTCCGTTGCCGGCTTGGATAATCATGGCATCCTGGCCAAAGCGGCGATTGACGAGACCAAGCGAGGCGTCTTTGAAGACAAAGCCACCAAGAATCTTTTCGCTTGCGAATATGTCGTCAACAATATGCGCCATCTCAAGACCGTCGGCATCATCTCCGATGATCCGGTCACCGGCATCACCGAGATCGCCGAACCTGTCGGTGTCATTTGCGGCATCACGCCGGTCACCAATCCGACTTCAACGGTCATCTTCAAATCCCTGATCTGTCTCAAGACCAGGAATCCCATCATTTTCGCCTTCCACCCCAATGCCCAGGAATCATCCAAAGCAGCCGCCATCGTCATGAAAGAAGCCGCTGAAGCAGCCGGTGCTCCCAGAAACTGCATTCAGTGGATCGAACATCCTTCCATGGATGCCACCAGTGCTTTGATGAATCATCCCGGCATTGCCACGATCCTGGCGACCGGCGGCAACGCAATGGTCAAAGCCGCCTACAGTTGCGGTAAACCAGCCATGGGTGTCGGTGCCGGCAACGTTCCGGCCTATATGCATGAAAGCTGTGACATCAGACAGGCGGTAAACGATATCGTCTTATCCAAATCCTTCGACAACGGCATGATCTGTGCTTCCGAACAGGCCGTCATCATCGACGAAGCCATCTATGATGAGGCGATCGCTGAATTCAAACGCTTTAAAGTCCACTTCCTAAAGAAAGAGGAAAAGAAGAAAGTCTCCAAATTCATGTTCGGTTTTGCCGAAAATGAAAAAGGCGTCGAAAACGCCCGCCTCAATCCGGATGTGGCCGGCAAATCCGTTCAGTGGATAGCCGAGAAGTCCGGTATCAAAGTTCCTGAAGATGCCGTCATCCTGGGTGTTGAATGTAACAAGGTCGGTGAAAAAGAACCGCTGTCCCGCGAAAAGTTATCTCCTGTCTTGGCCTTCTTTAAGGTCAAGGACGAAAAGGAAGGACTCGATAGAGCTGAACAGATGGTCCGTTTCAACGGCTTAGGTCACTCGGCCGCCATCCATTGCAAGTACCAGGAACTGGCCGACCGCTTCGGCGATCAGATCCCGGCTATGCGTATCATCTGGAATTCACCGTCCACTTTCGGCGGTATCGGCAATGTCTACAATTCCTTTTTGCCCTCACTTACCTTAGGCTGCGGCACCTATGGCCGCAACTCGATCGGCGGCAACGTATCGGCCGTCAATCTTCTGAACATCAAGAAAGTCGGAAAGAGGAGAAACACCGTGCAATGGTTCAAAGTCCCGCAAAAGATCTACTTCGAAAGAAACTCGATCCAATATCTCAAATCCTGCCGTGACGTAAACAAAGTCTTCATCGTCACGGATACTTCCATGGTTGAATTCGGCTATCTCTCCAAGATCACCGAAGAACTCTATGCCCGCCGCAACAAGGTCCAGATCCAGCTGTTCTGCGACGTCGAACCTGATCCCGATATCACTACCGTCACTAAAGGTGCCCGGATGATGGATGTCTTCAAACCCGATACCATCATTGCCTTGGGCGGAGGCAGCGTCATGGATGCCGCCAAGGGCATGTGGCTGTTCTATGAACATCCGGAAGTCAATTTCGACGACCTCAAACAGAAGTTTATGGACATCCGTAAGAGAGCTTTCAAGTATCCTGAACTGGGACGCAAGACCAAGCTCATCTGCATTCCGACCACTTCCGGTACCGGTTCGGAAGTCACGCCTTTCGCCGTCATTTCCGACAAGGCCAACAACAAGAAATATCCGCTGACCGACTACTCTTTGACCCCGACCGTCGCCATCGTGGATCCCGAATTTACGACCAACCTGCCGCCTAAAGCAACAGCTATGACGGGATTGGATGTTTTGACCCACGCCCTGGAAGCCTATGTCTCGGTCATGGCCAATGACTATACCGATGGCCTGTGTCTCAAGGCGATACAGTTAGTCTTTAAATATCTGCCTCGAGCCGTCAAGGATGGCAAGCACGACCTGGAAGCCAGGGAAAAGATGCACAACGCCGCAACGATCGCCGGCATGGCCTTCGCCAACGCCTTCTTAGGCATGACCCACTCTTTGGCTCACAAAGTCGGTGCTCAATTCCATACCGTTCACGGTTACACCTGTGCAGTCTTGTTGCCGCACGTCATCCGCTACAACGGCACCACTCCGGAGAAACTTTCCGTCTGGCCCAAATACAACCGCTATTGTGCCGATGAAAGATACCAGGAAGTCGCTCAACTGCTGGGTTTAAAAGCTTCGACTCCTGAAGAAGGTGTTGAATCTTTAGCTAAAGCCGTCAATGAACTGTGCAAGGAATGCGGACTCGATCCCAACTTAGAAGCCATGGGCATCAGTAAAGATGAACTGATCGCTCATCTCGACGATATCGCTGTCGCCGCTTACGAAGATCAGTGTTCGCCAGCCAACCCCCGAGTTCCGATGGTCGAAGACATGAAGCGGATCCTGCTTGATGCCTATTCAGGCAACTGATAATACACAAAAAGGCTGTTACGAAACGACTGTCAAGTCAGGCCGTAATAAGCCTTTTTTATTCTGTTTCCGGATCGTTTAAACGGCAGAGTGCTGAATCGTTGCTAAAATTAGCACTCTATACTTGACAGTGCTAATCAAAAGAACTATAACGATAATGTAAAGAGAATCAGAGAAGATTCCTTGAAGGTATTACCTGGAAATCCAAACCCTCCATTCCCCTTACTGAAACATAGTTCATTACATATGAACAATGAAAAAGTAAAGGAGGTAAATGTAACTATGTTAATGCCGAAAGTATGGAAAAACAACTTATTTGATGACTTCTTTGATGATTTTGATCTTATGGATCGGGAGATGAATCAGCTCAGCCGCAAGCTCTATGGCAAACACGCTGACAGACAGATGCTGACGGATGTCAAGGAACACGAAGATCATTATGATGTCGAGATCGACCTTCCGGGCTTCAAGAAGGAAGATATCAGTGTTGAATTAAACGATGGCTATCTGACCATTACAGCCACCAAGGGTCATGATCAGGAAGAAAAGAACAAGGCCGGTAAGATCATCCGCCAGGAGAGATATTCCGGATCCATGAGCAGATCATTCTATGTCGGTGACAGCATCACCAGCGAGGAAATTCATGGCAAGTATGAGGGTGGTGTTTTGACTCTGAGCGTTCCCAAGAAAGAGGAACAGAAGGAAATTGAACATCCGAATCGCATCATGATCGAAGGATAACGTCTTACTACAGACTACAGCAAACCCCGGTAATGGCACCGGGGTTTTTCTTTTTTGGAATCGTTTTATCTGTAACGCTTTTTACTTTGATCGTTTTTATCATTCGCTCTTTACTGAAAAGTGACTGTAGACTTCAAGGACAAGAGCAACTAATATTACAGCCATCTCCAGATAGACGTTGGAAGCAACGACATGCGTGATAGCGTTCACTGCCAATATTAACAGCAGCGCAAAGGCTATAGTCTCAAGACGGCCGGTCTTTCTTTCCTTCGTTTCCGCTATCCCGTCTATTTCGACACTTTCTTCTTCGTTAATGAGTTCCACGATGTCGGCAGAAGTGATGACGCCGACAATGGAAGAATCTTCCCTGTTGAGGACCGGGATGGAGTCTTCAGAGTAATCCGCCAGCGTATCGATCGCCGCGTCGGTGATCTCCTCACGGTCATAGACGAAGGGATAGGAGAGGATGATCTTCTCATCAAGGTCTTCATCCCGTTTAGTGATCAGAAGGTCTCTTAATGTCAGCGCACCGTAGAACTTGCCGTCCTTGACGATGTAGAGGGTTTCGATGTTATCGTTTTCTTCCGCTTCCTCGATCAGCTGTTCGATCGACTTCTTGATGCCGATGCCGTATTCCAGGGTGATGTAGTTGGTCGTCATCAGTGAACCGAATTCATTGTCCTTGTAGGACTGTAAGAGCTGGATGTCGCTCTTGGATTCCGGTTCGATCAGCGAGATGATCT
Organism: Erysipelotrichaceae bacterium; assembly: GCA_017432895.1. GTDB lineage: Bacteria > Bacillota_I > Bacilli_A > Erysipelotrichales > Erysipelotrichaceae > Colivicinus. Next base: position 11,598 of record JAFRIG010000042.1, read on the forward strand.
CGTCGGCCTTCTTCTTATCGAGTTCTTCCAGGATATCGATGGCATCATCGGCGTCCATCTCTTCCAGGATGTCGGCGGCACTTTCGCTTTCGAGTTCGGCGATGTATTTATTGACATCTTCATCGAGGTAGGCGAAGATGCGGGATGTCGCTTCTATGCCGATGGCCTTGTAGAGTCTTTTACGCTCATCCGGCGAAAGATAGGTTAGAGCATCCGCGATATCATTGTCGTGGTAATTGGTCAGGGTCTGAGCCAGCAGTTTTGAGTTTTTTGTTTTGCGGATCAGATCGAATATTTCCTGGGTATAATTTCTTTCTTCGATGTTTTCTTCAAAAATCTTGTTTTCCATTGATGCTCCTTTCTATATCCATTTGCCGAATCTTTTAATATAGGTATTTTTCATGAGCTGAGCAAGCAGCAGATAGACCGCCATCAGGATGGCCAGCCACAGCAGATAACTAAACGGCAGCGGCTTCATATCCATAACATAGGCAAAATCGCTCATGCCGATAAAAAGCGTTATGATGACGACCGCGACAGTCGAGATCGTCAGCTGATAACCGGCATGTGTATGAATGAACGGGAACTTGTGTGTACGGATCGTATGGATGACCAGCGTCTGCGAGATGACACCGAACATGAACCAACCGCACTGGAAGTATTCCGCCTGTTCCGGCGTCTTATAGCCGAAGATGAACCACAGCACCGCGAAACACAGGACATCCAGAACAGTCGAAGTCAGTCCGAGGTAGAACATGAACTGCTTGAGAGAAGTCGTGTCCCACTCCATCGGCTTCTCGATATATTCCTTTTCAACGTTGTCGTAGGGCATGCCAAACTGCGCAAAGTCGTTGAGGATGTTCTGAACCAGAATGTGTACCGGCTTCAAGGGCAAAAAAGGCAGAGCGATCGAAGCGATCAGCACCGAGATCATGTTTCCGAAGTTGCCGGAAATCGCCATCTTGAGATACTTGTTCATGTTGGCGAAGATCCTTCTGCCCTCGATTACGCCTTCATCCAGGACGTTGAGGTCCTTTTCCAGCAGGATGATATCCGCCACTTCTTTGGCGATATCGACCGCCGTATCGACCGAGATGCCGACGTCCGCCTGCTTGAGAGGCGGAGCATCGTTGATACCGTCGCCCATATAGCCAACGATGTGTCCCATGTCCTGGAAAGTTTCCACGATGCGTTTTTTCTGCAGGGGATTGAGCTTCGCGAAGATCTGGGCCTTCTTGCAGGCATCCCGGAGCTGACCGTCATTCATCATCTCGACGTCTAAGCCTGAAAAGCTGTAGGTCGTATCGATACCGATGCGCTTGCATATATTGATGGCAACGGCCTTGGAGTCACCGGTCAGGACGACCGTTTTGATGCCGTTGTTTCTTAAGGCTTCAATGGCGCTGGCGGAAGACTCCTTGGGAGGATCCAGGAAACCGATGAAACCAAGAAGTACCATATCCTTCTCGTCTTCCGAAGAAAAGCAGTCGATATCCGGGATCTCGTTTTTCTGGGCTACGGCGATCACGCGGATGCCCTCGTCCCCGTTCTCTTCTGAGATGCGGTAGGCGTTCTTCATGAGTTCCTCATCCATCGGCTTGACCTCGCCATCCATTTCGACGAAGGCGCAGTTGGCGATGATCTCATCGACTGCGCCTTTCGTTATCAGCTGTCTTTTTAGTTTGCGGTCACGCAATACGACCGACATCTTCCTTCTCGTGAAGTCGAAGGGGATCTCGTCCTCACGGACGTAAGAGCGCTTGAGATAGTCCAGTCCTTCCTTTTCACCGCGGGAGATGATCGCACGATCCATCAGGTTCTTGAGTCCTGTCTGGAAATAACTGTTGAGAAAGGCGTGTCTGAGTATTCTGATGTCTTCCTTGCCGGAAGCATCAAGGTATTTCTCCAGGACGATCTCGTCCTGGGTCAATGTGCCCGTCTTGTCCGTGCAAAGTGTATCCATCTCGCCGAAGGTCTGGATCGAACCCAGCTTCTTGACGATAGTCTTCTTTTTGGACATCGAAATGGCGCCTTTAGCCAGTGATGACGTGATCATGACCGGCAGCATCTCCGGCATGAGGCCGACGGCGATCGTGATCGCAAAGATCATTGAGCCCAGCAGATCATGCTTGGTGAAGAAGTTGGCGCAGAAGATGACCGGTACCATCACCAGCATGAACCTGATCAGAAGGTTCGTGATCGATTCCATGTTCTTATCGAAAATACTCTTTTCATCGGTGTTTTCCAGCGTTTTGGACATGTTGCCGAAGTAGGTCGAGTTGCCTGTCGAAAGAACTATGGCCCTCGCCGAACCGGAGACGATATCACAGCCCATGAAACCGATGTTGGAGAGGTCGGTGATGTTGTCAGCCTCTTTGCTGTAGGAGTACTTTTCGACCGGATTGGATTCACCGGTCAGCTGTGCCTGGTCGACGAAGAGGTCCTTCGTCTCGATGAAGCGCACATCGCCGGGGATCAGGTCTCCGGATCCGAGTATGACAAGATCGCCGGGAACGCAGTCCTCGATGCTTATCTGCATCTTCATGCCCTGGCGAACGACATTGACTCTGGTAACGATCATCTCCTGCAAAGCTTTAGCCGCATCGTCGGATTTCTGAGCCTGAACAAAAGATGTGAGCGAGGAGATCGCCACAATTATCACCAGCATCACGATCGTCGCATAGGAAGGTGTTTCCGCCAGCACGACATCGGTGAAACAGCTCACGACGACGACTGCCAGCAACACCAGATTGAATGGGTTGATGATGGCGTCCCTGAGTCTGGTAAAGACAGAGTTCTGAGTGCCCGTAGAGATAATGTTGGGCCCGTACTTTTCCCTGCCCGCTTCGATCTGTTCGCCACTCAGGCCGTCATTGTTGATGCCGAAATGGTCAAAGACCTCCTGTACCGGCATCACAGAAAAAGATGTCAGCCTTTCTTCGACATTGCTGTTGTATTTCCTGTTCTTCTTTTCCATATAATAAGCCTCCCTGAGGGCGGCTTCTTTTCAAATCATTTTAAAAAGATCTTCCACAGGAGCCGCCCGACAATTATACACGATAAAGGAACTTCGCTAGCTTCCATGTAAAAACCTCTTTCTATACTCCTATCTTACCAAAAACAAAGAAAAGGTATCAACGATTCTCACGTCTGTATGGCAGGTATTTTATATACAAAAAAACGATATGACCATTTTAGCCATACCGTTTTTGCTTATATGATGTCTGGTCCAATCAGCGGATATACCTGTCGTGGCGGGAAACGCTTGTGACAAGTTTATAGGAAACAAAGAAGAGGATCAGGATGAAGACGATGAACAGGATGTTGGTATTTGAACCCGTGTTCATTGTCGCAATATAGTCGTAGGCACCGTGGATCAGCACCGGTACGAGCACCGACAGGATGCGGCAGTAGCGGCTTTTGTCCATATCGCCATAGATCTCATACATCTTGGCCGCCGAATAAAAGACACCCATGAATACACCGAAACAGCCGTGGCCCGGTATGGCCGTCAAAGCTCTCACTAAAGCCGTCGGAATACCATAGGTCATGACATAGTTGATATTCTCCCACAAGGCAAAACCCATCGAAATAAAGACCGCATATAAGACACCGTCATACAGACAGTTGAATTCAACGTTGTTCCAGGTGTTGAGCTTCAGCTCAAAGTACTTCGCACCTTCCTCCGCAATGCCGACGACCACGAAAAACATCAGGATCCGATACATCGTGGAACTGCCGGAGAACAGGTTATTGAGCAGGCTGCCAAAGGTCTTTTCCAGAACCATAGCGATCAGGGTCGAAAAGATACCAGCTTTGACTAATCGCCAAACCATGCTTCGGCTTTCTTTTTCCAGATGATCGGCCTTATAGACGTGAATCATTAGAATAATGGCCGGAATGACTGCTGCTGCGATCAGAATCAGATTGTAGGACAGTACCGGACTTAATAAATAGAAAATCATAACAGACTCCTTATTCTTTACAAGCTTTTATATACGCTTCGAAAAGCCTATCGACATAAGCTTCTCCCTCCATGATCTCAGGATGCCACTTGACCCCGATGACAAACTTCTTCTCGTCAACTTCAAACGCTTCCACCAGCCCGTCATAGGAATAAGCCGAGATCTTCGCAAAACCTTCGACTCTTGCTTTATCGGCGATCATCGTATGCAGGCTGTTGACCTTGTATTCATCAGCCCCGATGATCTCATGGAGTTTCGTACCTTTTTCGATCGTTATATCATGGCGATACACCTTGTCGTAATGGCTGTGAGACTTGCTGAGATCTTCGTAGATGTTGGAACCAAGGGCTCGTAAGATATTGTTGAAGCCGGCACAGGTTCCCATCAGCGGGATGTCCTTTTCCAAGGCATAGCGGGCAATCTCCACTTCATAGGAACAGCTGTAGTCCCCACCCTGCAAGATGATGCCGTCACACAGATCCACCTGCGCATGGAGATCTTCGATCTCTTCTTCACTTAAGATCTTGTCGTCACCCAGATCGGACTGATTGAAATCGTATGTCAGTTCGCTCGGCATCAGCATGATGGCGATACCGCCGTGTTTTATGATGTAATAGCGCAGTTCATCGACAACTTCCATACGGCGCCAGATGTCGCCTTCCTTGTGATGCTGGACCTTGCTGGGAATACCGATGATCGGTTTTTTCATATGTTGCTGACCTCCTTTGTGGATCGGCTTATATCCTTCAATATTATTTTATCTTTTTTTCTAAAACTTCGATACTCTGTAGCGTCCGTTTGTATCGTAATGAACACGGAAATCGAGTAGAGGCTAATTTCTAGCCCCTCTCACACCACCGTACGTGCCGTTCGGCATACGGCGGTTCAGTTAAATCAAATGTAACTTTAAAGAATGTCTTTGAATGTAGTAATCCAAAGGATCAACTAAGCCTGCCTGGC
>JAFRIG010000043.1 GCA_017432895.1 Erysipelotrichaceae bacterium
GACTGGTGAAGAATTGACCCACGAAGAAGTTCAGGAGACAGCCGACAAAGTAAAAGATCAGTTCAAACAGCTGATCAAAGAGATCGTCAGACAGATGTAAAAAGATCGACTGACAGATAAAAGATTACCTGAACTTATAATTTTGTATACATCTATTTCCAGACATCGATCGGTTCTTTATTGCGCCTTGAACCGATGATATAGGCGACTACAACCGCAATAGCCAGCAGGATCGTCGAGAAGATGGTCCCTTCGATACCGAATTCAATGTTGTAGACAAAGGAATTGGCAGCACTGGCTGTATCGAGCTCGAAGATGGAATAAGGAACGACTAATCCCGAATTAGGTAAACCTAAGAGAATGCTTTGGGTGAAGTTCCAGCCGGTATGGATGCCAAAGGCACACCACAGAGAATCAAAGTAATACACAAACAAACTGAACAGCAGACCCGAGAAGAAGATATTCAGTAAAGCCAGAGGCGTGACACCCGGATTTAAACCGTGCATGCACGAGAAGATCAGGGCGTTGCCAATGATAGCAACCCACTTGCTGCGATAGCCCTTCTTTAAGATCTGAAACAGATAGCCTCTGTCGATCAGCTCTTCCGAAGAAGACTGAACAAAGACGGCAAACAAAAGAAGCAAGAAAGGCAGCGGTTCAATAGTTTTGAACGAGAGATGGATATCCTTATGGAGCATCGCAACTAAAGCACAGCTGAAGTTTAAGCCAAAACCGATCAGCAAGCCTAAAAGAAGATAACGGATATTGTTGCCTTTAGGCTTGTTGCCGATAGCTTTTAGGATCGGCCGGCGATGTCTGAAGACCAGCAGAACAAGCGGTACCAGGACCCAGTTGCCTATCGTTTCAAAATAGCGCAGAAACGTCGAAATAAGCGGATCGTTTTTGTCGAAGATCCGCATAAGCGGGATCATCAGAAGCGAACCGACCAGCTCCCCCAACAAAGCCAGAAGTACCGAGAAAAAAGTTACGAGAATGATCTCGTCATACCATCTGAATCGTTCCGTATGGATCAGTTTGAATAATTTCTTCATTTAAAGTCCCCTTATATTCTTACAATTCATGGAAGATCGGCACCATCTTTTCAAAGGTGCAAAAATCTTTGAATCCGATCTCTTCTTTAAGAATCTTTCTGGCATCAGCGAAATGATCGGCCAGATATTTAATGCTGTGGGCATCGGATCCCATCGTGATGATCTTTCCGCCCAGATCCTTATAGAGTTTCAGTATCTCTCTGGAAGGAGTTGTGTCTTTCAAGTTATAGTGCCAGGAAGAGGTATTGATCTCGATCCCCTTGCCATCTTTGATGGCCAGCTTTAAGATCTCGGCGATCAGATCCTTCACTTTTTCATAAGGATAAATACCTTGTAAGTCATAGCGGATGATGTGGTCAAGGTGAGATAAGACCGAATAGTTCTTATAGCGCTTCTGGACCTCATAGATCTGCTTATAATATCCTTCGTTGTATTCCTGCTGACTCTTGCCTCTTTGGTAGTCCTGCAGCCAGAATTCCTTGTTGTCGACCTGATGAACCGATAAAAGGACGAAATCCAGTTCGTCTTCATATTTATCATAAAGTCTTTCAAACTTATCGATGGTGATAGTCTGGATACCGAACTCCAGACCTTTTTTGATCACGATCTTATCCTTGAAAGTTTTCTGCATGCGCAAAAGCTTGCCGAAGTATTCGGGATAGTTGACATTGACATTGGGATAGAGCACATCTTTAGGCGTACCGACGCCATCGCCACCCCGCCAGCTTATCTCGCCTTCATCCCAGTCCGGTCTGATACCATAGTCGACATGATCGGTGAAACAGATCTCATCAAGCTTGAGTTCAATGCCTCTAAGGATCATGTCTTCCATACGTTCCGTCGAGTCTTCGGAAAATTCGCAATGTACATGATAATCAGCCAGCATCTTCTTCTCCTTTGGCGTTTTTACGCAGTCTCTCGTGCATCAGGACCATCAGAATCGTCAAAACGATCAGATAATACGGAAAGATATTAAGACTCAGGAAATGGGCTAAAAAGCCGAATAGCGGCGGAACCAGGATGTTGCCTACATAGGCCGAAGCCATCTGTACGCCGATGATGGACTGGCTGGCATCCCGACCGAAAAGTTCGGGTGTCGAATGGATCAAAGAAGGATAGATCGGTGCCGAACCCAGACCTAAAATGATCAGCGAAAACAAAGATAGTTCATCACTCCACGGCTGGATGAGCCCCAGTATTCCCAAGGCAATGATGATCTCACCGAACCGTACCATCTGCTTATCATTCAGCTTGTAGGTGATGAAACCGCTTAGTCCCCGGCCGATCGTGATGCCCAGAAAATAGAAGGAAGCAAAAGCCGAAGCCTTTACTTCGTTGATACCCTTAATATTGACTAACCAGCTGGCCGCCCATAAGCCACAGGTCTGTTCGATGCCACAGTAGCAGAAAAATGCCAGCATGATCTCCAATACACCGCTTATTCTTACGACCCGGCTTAAAGGCAGGTGTTCACTTTTCTCTTCGTCATTATTTTCGCTTCGCTGCCATCTGTTTAATGTTACAAAAAGCAAGATCGTCAAAGTAAGCTGGATCAGACCGATCAGCCGATAACCCAGATGCCAGTTGCTGTTTCTTGATAAAGCGAAGGACATGATATAGGGACCGATCGTCGCTCCTACGCCCCACATGCAGTGCAACCAGCTCATATGCCGGGAAGCATAGTGTAAAGCTACATAGTTATTCAATGCCGCATCCACCGAACCGGCTCCCAGACCATAAGGAATGGCCCAGAGACATAGCTGCCAGAAACTATTGGAGATGGAATTGCCGAAAAGAGCGATCATCGTCAGCATCACCGAAACAGCCGTCACCTTCCCCGCTCCAAACTTCCTGGTCAGCCGATCGGAATTGAGTGAAGAGATGACCGTACCCCCGGAGATGATCATGAAAATGATACCTGAATAGGAAAGGGGTACCTGAATGTCCTTATAGATGACAGGCCAGGCAGAGCCCAGTAAAGAATCAGGCAGACCCAGGGAAATAAAAGCCAGATAAATAATGATCAATAAAAAACTCATCTTAGATCCTCGGTTCGTAAGTAAAGCCTTCGCCATTGACATCCTTGGCTTGCGAAATGATCACGAAAGCATTGGGATCGTGCTTATCGATAATCTCCTTGATCCCGTTATACTGGTCATCGGACACCACCGCCACCAGCATCTTTCTCTCTTTTCCCGTAAAACCGCCTTTGACATCCACTAAAGTCGTTCCTCTTTCTAAGACGTTGTGGATATCATTGGCGATCAGTTCGTATTTATCGGAAATGATCTCGAACTTGTTGGCCTCCACACCGCCATAGATGTTCATCGACCAGTTCAAAGCGATCGTCATCAAAAAGACCGAGATCAGACCTATCATCACGCTGTTAAGGCCATAGACATAAAGTCCGGCTAAAACCGTCACGGAATCCATAAACATCATCGTCCGGCTGACCTTGATCTTGAAGTATTTTTCTCCGATCAGAGCAATCGCATCCGTTCCACCGGAAGAACCCCCGTTTCTAAACATGATCCCGATCGCCACGCCACCGATCAGTCCGCCATAGACACTGGCCAAGAGCGGATCGATATCATTGATCTCAGGCATGACCCTGGTCACAAATAAGAGCCAAAAGGGATAGCTGATCGAATATAACAGCGTGTTTCTAAAAAACTCTCTGCCCAGAAAGAAACTGCCGATGATGAAAAGCGACGTATTCAAGACAATAGTCATGACATCGGAAGGTATATTTATATATGGAGCCAGCAGGGAGGTGATACCGGCTACTCCGCCCGTCAATACCTTGCCCGGCAGAATAAAAAGGCCCACCGACAAAGCAAACAGCAGGGTACCCACTTCGATCATCAGAATCTTCCTAATCGTCTTGATCATCCCTTAGACTCCTTTTCTTTTAATAAATCGCACGAAAGAATTATAACATAGGGGTTATAATAAATATTAACAAGGGGGATCACACATGAAAAAATTTCTGGAAGAATTCAAAGAATTCGCATTGAAAGGCAATGTCATGGATATGGCCATCGGTGTTATCGTCGGCGGTGCCTTCTCTTCGATCGTTTCGGCTCTGACCGACAACATCCTCAATCCGATCATCGCCTGCTTAGGCGGTACTGAGATCGGTCTGGTCACACCATTAGGCAACACCGGACAGGTCATCGACTGGGGTGCCTTCATCTCCGCCATCATCAACTTCCTGATCCTGGCCTTCGTCTTATTCACGATCTTAAAGGCCGTAAACAAGATGACGTCTCTGACCAAGAAGGAAGAGGAACCGGAACCCGAAGCGGAACCCGAGCCTTCCGATGAAGTTAAGCTGCTCACCAGCATTGCCGAAGAACTCAAGAAACTTAACGAGAAATAAGCATATTCGACCCGTCATATAGACGGGTCTTCTTTTTAGAAACGGGATCGATTTGGCTAATATCGATGAAAAATCCTGATCAAAGAACGATTTTTGATCGTTTTTTCTTTTTTGGATGAGGATTTTCTAATTTTCCTGCCAATTATGATGTAGGAGCAAAATCATGAATAAACGGATCTCGCTTGAACAAAGAAGAAAACTGATCAAAGAAATGACCCTGATGGATGATTTTCTCATGAACTGCGTCTTCAATGATGAGCCTGAAGCGATAAAGCAGCTTTTATCTCCCATACTGAATAAAGAAGATCTGCAGATCATTCAGTGCACTTCACAATTCATCAGTAAAGGCTATTCTTCCAGAGGGGTACGTTTCGATGTTCTGGCCAAAGATAAAGACGGTAAGCTGTACGATATCGAGATGCAGAAAGACGAAAGATACGCCTCTCCGGCAAGGGCCCGTTATTATTCTTCGATGCTAGACTACAAGTACTTTCAAAGTAATGAAGCAAGAGATAAAAACGATCCCTGGGAAGCACTTCCTGAAACATATGTGATATTTATGACCGGTACCGATTATTTCCGTCATGGTCTTCCTGTATACACCATTGATCGGCATGTCACAGATGAAAACAATGAGGAGCTTTCTCTGTTCAACGATCTAAGTCATATTATCTATGTCAACTGTTCTTACCGGGATAATGATTCGGATATCGGCAGACTGATCCATGATCTCAATCAAGCTGATCCCGCAGCCATTTCCAACAAAATCCTTTCAGATAGGGTAAAATATTAAAGAGAACGGGGGAAGGAGGAAAAACGATGAGCGAAGCTACGGAAAAATACTTTAATTTGGTATTTAATGAGAAAATTGACGAAATTCTTGCGCAAGGAACTGAACAAGGCAAAGCCATGGGCAAAGAAGAAGGTTCTAAAAACGAAAGATCAAATCTGATCCGAACCTTTTTGGATAATTGCCTTAAAGCGGATCCTTCCCTGGATTTCGACAGAGCCGTTGAATACATAGCTCAAATGTTTTCGCTTGAGAGATCCGAAGTTGAAAGGATCGTTAAAGACTGATCACCGTCTATCACTTCCGACATGATAAAGCCGCCCAACAGACAGGCGGCTTTTTAAATGACATACGAATTGGAAACTCAGATCCCCAGTATCGTCAGGATCACCTTCATGATGAAGGCCACGATCCAGGCGATGACACACTGGAAGACGACAAGTTCGATGCTGCCCTTGACCCCTTCTTCTCTTCTTACGGCTGCCACAGCCGCTACGCAAGGCGTATACAGCAGACAGAAAGTCAATAAGGCATAGGTCGCCGGAGTACTCAGCGATGCCCTTAGTATTTCAGGGGAACCATATAAAACACTCAAAGTGGAGACGACACTTTCCTTGGCCAGGAAGCCGGAGATCAAAGCGGTCGACACTTTCCAGTCACCAAAACCCAAAGGCTTAAAGATCGGCGAGATCAGACTGGCCACATAGGCCAATATCGAATCAGCCGGATCGGAAACCATGTTCAGCGTGAAACTGAAATGTTCCAGGATCCAGATGACCACCGTTCCCGTGAAGATGATCGTGAACGCTCTTTGTAAGAAGTCCTTGGCCTTGTCCCACATCAGTCTTAGTACATTCTGTGGTGAAGGCATGCGGTAGTTGGGCAGTTCCATGACAAAGGGGACCGCCTCGCCTTTAAAGACCGTGTTCTTGCCGATGAGGGCCACGATGATGGCTGTCAGAATGCCCAGGAAATACAGGCTCGAAATGATCAGCCAGGAACGATCCGGGAAGAAGGTCTGGACAAAGAAGTAGTAGATCGGCATCTTGGCCGAACAGCTCATGAACGGTACCAGCATGATGGTCATCTTGCGGTCTCTTCGGGAAGGTAAAGTCCTGGTCGCCATGATCGCCGGCACTGAACAGCCAAAACCTATCAGCAATGGTACGATACTGCGGCCGGAAAGACCGATCTTCCTTAGTAGTTTGTCGATCACAAAAGCGATCCTGGTCATATAGCCGCTGTCTTCCAGCAATGATAAGAAGAAGAACAGGATGACGATGATCGGCACGAAACTAAGCACACTGCCCACACCGTTAACGACGCCGTCACATAATAGTGACCTCAAAGCCTCGTTGATATTGAGATTGCTTAAAAGCTGTTCAAAAGCCGCCGCAAATACTTCGATACCCTGTTCCAGCAGATCCTGGAAGAAGGCGCCGATGACGTTGAAAGTCAGATAGAAGATCGTCAGCATGATGGCCGCAAAAACCGGGATGGCTGTATACTTGCCCGTCAGGATCTTGTCGATCTTCTCACTGCGCGATCTTTCTTTGGATACTTTAGGCTTTACAACCGTTTGCGAACACAGCCGTTCAATGAAAAGATAACGCATATCGGCGATCGCTGCCGAAGCATCAAGTCCTCTTTCCTCTTCCATCTGGGCGATGACCGCCTTGACGGCTTCCATCTCCTTGGGATGGATATCGAGTTCATCCTGCAATTGTTTGTCGCCTTCAATGAGCTTGTTGGCGGCAAAACGGACGGGAATCTCTTTGTTTTGGGCGTGATCCTCGATCATATGCATGATCGTATGGATGCAGCGATGCAAAGAACCGTTATAGTCGTTTTTATCACAGAAATCCTTACGGCCCGGTTTTTCCTGATAGCGGGCGATATGGATGGCATGTTCCATCAGCTCATGGACACCTTCGTTGCGCACAGCTGAGATCGGTACTACCGGAATCTGCAGGATGTCTTCCATCTTGTTTATCAAGATGGAACCGCCGTTGCCCTGGACCTCATCCATCATATTCAAAGCCAGAACCATCGGCACATCCAGTTCCATCAGCTGCATGGTCAGATAGAGGTTTCTTTCGATGTTGGTCGCATCGACGATATTGATGATAGCTGAAGGCTTTTCATGCAGGATGAATCTTCTGGATACCAGTTCCTCTTCCGAATAAGGTGATAGAGAATAGATGCCCGGCAGGTCGATGATCTCACAATCGGGATGATCCTTGATGATACCGGTCTTTTGTTCGACGGTCACGCCCGGGAAATTGCCGACATGCTGGTTGGAACCGGTCAGCTGATTGAAAAGCGTGGTCTTGCCGGAATTCTGGTTACCGGCTAAAACAAAGGTCAGTTTGCCCTCCAGGGGCTCATTCTTTTCTTCCTGCAGTTCGTGATAGATGCCATCTTCTCCTAAGCCAGGATGCTTAAGGTCGATGATCTTTTCGGTATTTGTTTTTTCGGTTTTGTGATCGAGCTTTTCGATCTCGATCTGGCTGGCTTCTTCGACTCTGAGCGTCAGTTCATAGCTGTGGATCTGAAACTCGATCGGATCGCCTAATGGCGCAAACTTGATCAAAGTTACTTCGCAGCCCGGTATCAGACCCATATCCAAAAAATGCTGGCGGAGCGAACCGCTTCCGCCAACGCTGATGATCTTGCCTATTTCATTCTGTTTAAGTTGATTGAGTAACATATTATTCGAATTCGATCTGACCGTCATCGCTCATAGCCTTGACTCTGGCCAGTACCTCCACTTCATAGCCCATATCTTTGATGCGCTGTTCGCCAGGCTGATAAGTCTTGCATACGACGGAACCGCAGCCGACGATCTGGGCCTCAGCCTGTTTGCAGATATTGATCAGGGCATTCATCGCCTCACCATTGGCCAGGAAGTCGTCGAGTATCAGCACTCTGTCTTCAGGACCCAGGTATTCTCTGGAGACCTGGACCGTATATTCGATGTTGCGGGTATAGGAATGTTCCTTGGCCTCAAAGGCGTTCTTGGCCATGTTGGCCGCCACGGTCTTTTTCGCAAAGACGACTGGGATATAGCCGAAACATCTTGAGGCAGCCGCCGCGATCGCGATACCGCTGGATTCGATGGTCAGGATCTTATTGGGTTTCTTGTCTTTGAATAAACGATAAAACTCTTCTCCCATCTGATCCATCAGCTCCACGTCGATCTGATGGTTCAGGAAATTATCGATCTTAAGGATATCGCCCGGCAATATCTTTCCGTCTTTTCTGATACGTTCTTCAAGTAGTTTCATCTGCATCTCCTTTGAATATACTCAATATACTAGCACATTTTTGCGCTTATAATTAAAGCATAGAAGGTAAAAAAAGATGAAGTATGTCTATCTCGTAAACAGGTTCGCCCTTAAAGAAAAAAGCGACAGGATAATATCCCGTCTTCAAGAAGTATCGGCTCATTTTGACCGTGACTATGAGATCGTGATCAACGACACGGCGAAACAAGCCAAAGACAGTCTGAAACCATACAAGAACGGTGAATACATCATCACCAGTATCGGCGGTGATGGCTCCATCAACATCCTGCTCAACGATCTGATCGATACCAATAATATCCTGGCCTTCATCCCCAGCGGTACCGGCAATGACTTCTGCCGAGCCTGCATGGAAGAACTGGAAAACGGGATCCATGAAAGCGATGTCGTAAGGATCAACGACCGCTATTTCATTAACGTGGCGTGTTTCGGCATCGACGCCGATATCGCAAACGACGACAACTTCATCCACAATAAACTGATACCCGCTTCCATGCGCTACAACGCCGGAGTCGTCTACTATTTCCTGACCTATAAACCGCGTAAGATGAAAGTTGAAGTAGACGACAAAACCATTGAGAAGCAGTTCACCACCGTCGTTGCCGCCAACCACAAATACTATGGCAGCGGCTATAGAGTTTCACCTAATTCCCTCATCAATGACGGTACAATGGAGATCATTTTGGCCGACAAACTAAACAAGATCTCCATGGCCAAGACTATTCTTTCCATGAAAGACGGATCTCATTTGAAAAATCCGGCTATTGAAGTCATTAATACCACCAAAGCAATCATCAGTTCCGATGCTCCATTTAAGGCCAATATCGATGGTGAACCATTGCTGGCGGATCGCTTCGAACTGGAACTGTTACCTAAACGCTTCCGCTTTGATTTCAATAAAGAATTCATTGAAATGATGACCAGATAAAGCAAAAGAAAAACCTGTTCGCGATAAGAACAGGTTTTAATTTGATCTTAGATCTCTCTTGAAACTATCAAAGCTCTTTGTTTTTTTCTTTCAGAATATCCTGTGGATCATCTTGTGATCTTGCAGCTCCTAACAGAGCTTCGAAAGCCTCCTGCTTATCTGATTCCAAATTCTTATCCTGAGTCAAAGCTGCATCTTTATTCATATCCAGCTTATCACTGTCTTCTCTGATATTGAGCTGTTTCATCTAATGACCTTCATTTATTTCTGTTTCTATTATGTCCCGAATGAAGACTCATCCGCTTTTATAGATTTTTGAGCCCGGCCTTGTCCAGGATCCTGACACCCAGATAGAAGAGCCCCTGACCGCCGATGTTGACGATCTGAGCTACCCAGTTCATGAAGGCCTGATCGAAGTCCTTGCTGGAAAGATAGCCCATGCCCAGGACCAGGAAGAAAGAGACGATGAAGCACACCAGGGCGTTTCGTTTTTTCATCTTATTGGCCAGGTAGCACAAGGCTGCATCCATGGCTGCTACGCCGATGATCATCAGTCCCACCAGCGCCATTGTCGGTAAGAAGCTGTAGGCTTTCGGTTTTAAGACATACATCATCAAGCCAACTCCGGCCAGTAAGAAGCCTAAGGCCTGATTGGTAAAGAACTGGTTGGACATCCAGCTGAATTCGCCAACGCCTAAAGCATAAAGCAGTTTGTAGGTCGCCTTGAAAGCACCGGCGATCACAACCAGCTGAAAGCCAGTCGCAAAGATGATATAGGAAACCCTGCTCATCTTGTTTTTGAGGTCTTTGCCGATGATCCTGCCACCCAACAAAAACAGGATGACGGGGATATAGTCGACCAAAGACATCGGTACGGAAAACTGTTTCATAACTAATCTCTATAAACGTTCATGGAATGGTACTGCTTAGAGAAAGGGAATAATAGCGGAACAGTGTCGGAATACTTCTGATATTCCGGATCAAGTCCATACGTCTTTTCATGACGCAGTTCCAGACGGGAAGCCGAATTGTACATGACATAGGTGATCAATACCAACGCCAGAATGACCATGATCCACTGCTTGCCTTGCACAGCACCGATGCCGGTGATCGTGACACCGACCCAGAACAGGACTTCAGAGAAGTAGTTCGGGCAACGGCAGTACTTATACAGACCGGTATCGCAGAAACGCTTCGGATTGATCTTCTTGGCTGCCGATTTCTGTTTGTCGGCTGTCGCTTCGCCATAGATAGCTATGGCCATTACCAGGATGCCCAGATACAGGAACAGATTGTCCTTGGCACCGTTGATGACCCGATAGGACAAGGCTGAAGTTTCGGCCGTATACATCCACATGGAATAGGCCCACATGAATAAAGATACGGGGATGGGCATCGCCTTGGTCGAACCGGTCGATTCCAAAGTCTTTCGATAATCCTTGTTGGTAAGTTCCCTTTTAAGGATATAGCCGCCCAGGCGGTAGCCGTAGATGATAAATAAGACAGACATGATGGCTCGGCCGATCGTAAAGGCCCCGCTGAAGAAAGAGAAGACCAGATGGAAGATGCCGATGCACATGACCGCAAAGCCATAGCCTACGGACATGAACCAGACGAATTCCTTAAAGCCCATGCAGCAGCCGATCGCCGCGACAAGGGTCACGCCCCACATGAAACCGGGCCACACTTTGCCTACATATGAAGGATCGAGCTTAAACATTAGGCCTTGCCTCCGAAGTATTCTTTGATATATTCAGCGAAGGAATGTTCACCGACTTCCGTATCGCCTACCAGATCATGAGATAGCGTCCACTTTGAGAACATGATGATGTCATGTTTGCCTTCCTTTTTGATCTTAGGCAGATTGGCTAAAATGGAGAACATCCAGATCGGCGAATCCTTGATGATGACCGGCTTACCTGCCGCACGGAAGCACATCTTGGCCATCTCTTCATAGGTATAAGTCTCTTTACCGCCGACGTTGTAGGTGACATTTTCATCATCCAGATGTTCAACGATGAACTCAGCGAAATCAGGACAGTCGACCACATTGGCCTTGACGCCATGATAGCCTTTCAACAGCTGCATCTCGCCCTTATCGACATAAGGCTTGAAGACCTTGGCGATATCGTAGAAATAGCCCGTCGGACGATAGATGACATAAGGCATATCGCCCTTCTTGATCTCCTGTTCCAGCATGTATTTCGCATGCAACATCGGGACCTTCTCAGCTCCCGGTTCATCACAGGAAATGACGGAGATGTAGTTGAACTTCTTGACGCCGGCCTTCTTGGCTTCGTTGTAGAGATTCAGGTTGCCCTGATAGTCGATATCATAGGCTGTGAATCTGGTCGAAGAAGTCGTCAGACCCATCGTCGTGATGACGTTGTCTACACCATCGCAGATACCGCTCAAGGTATTGGGATCGGTGGCATCGATGGCTTTGAAGGTATACTTGCCTTCCAGACCGTTGTCTTCCTTTTCCTTGAGGTCGGCTGCAATAACTTCATACTTATGATCGACCAGGGCTTTCAGGATCTCGAAACCGAGGTTACCAAAAGCACCTGCCAGTAAAATTTTCATAATGAAATATCCTCCTTGTTACATCTATATTATAGTCCTTTTTGATCAGGCTCAAAAGTAGTCAGTGTCCGTGGCTCAGGTTGCCCTGGTATTTTCCTTTTACAGCTAACACCAGTACCAGATCGAAGATGAAAATCGACCACAGATATTTCTTAGTTTCATAACCAAACGATTTTAACGTAAAGACCCCTATCTCATAGGCGTGTTTAAGGCCAAGACAGGCGACGATCAGATCGACGATGGAAAGGATCAGCACAATTAACTCTTTGCCTTTCAAAGCCTCGCAGATAAATGGCAAAGCCAATCCGCATATCTCGATGATGAGGTGTTCCTTAAATGCCCTTAGATTCCAGCATTTTTCAAACAGGATCTTCCAATTGAAGAACGGAATGAAGCTTGGCCAGACTGGTTCATTGAAACGCTTATAAAGTCTGTACGTACAGAAAACATCGATCAGATACAGACAGATCAGATAAGGAAGAGCGATCTTTTCCAGCAGTTCAAGCTCCAGAAACGGGATCTTTTCAAGGAAATGGATGATGTTCATATTTACCTGCTTCTTTTCAAGGAAATGATATTGTATAGGGCGATCGAAACGATGACGATAAAAGCACCGACTATCGTTCTTATCCCGACGTATTCACCATAGAATAAGGCTACCAGGATCGGATTGAGGACCGGTTCGATACTGGCGACCAGTGAACCGGCTAAAGGCTCGCATTTCTTCAAGCCGACCGTCAGTAAAGTATAACCGGCACCGGCCTGAAAGATACCTAAACACGCCACCAGCAATAAGACACCTATACTGTGATCGGCTTGTGAGATAACGGCCGGCAGGCCAATAAAGACCGTCAAAACATGTCCCAACAAAACGGAAGAAAGCGAATCGCCCGTTTCAAAGTCGTTCAACATGATCGTAAAGGCATAGAAGACACCTGACAGCAAGGCGATCATATCCCCCGCCAGCTTGCCTTGGCCCAAGCCTTCCGATACCACGATACAGATGCCGATAAAGACGGCCAGACAGACTAAGATATCCAGACGGGAAGGCTTCTTTTTGAAGATAAATGCTTCAAAGATGATGATGAAGATCGGCGCCGTATATTCCAGAACGATGCCATTGGCAGCCGAAGTCATCTTCATCGAAGCCACGTAACATATCAGCATCGCTGCCACGCAAAGTCCACCGGCAACGACCGTTTTATTAAAGACCAGCTTATGGCCGCTGATGCGAATATAGGCATAGATGATCAGGGAAGAAAAGATGCAACGTCCCCCGTTTATCGCCAGAGGTTCCCAGGGAATCAGCTTGACAAAGACCCCGCCTAAAGAAAAGGCGATAGCCCCCAGTAAAACATAGACAAGTCCGCTGTTTTTTCCGTTCATATCGCCCTTATTATACTTGATTTATGAGTCAAAGACTATTTGCTGACGACCTTATAGGTACTGAGATTGCTGATACTGAGATACTGGAATTTCATGTTCCAGCGACCCCAGCCCTTGCCATAGGCATAGCCAAACAGTAAGGGATCCTCAATGCTTTGATGGCCCTGTTCATCCTTGGCGATACCCATGCTGTGGGCATAGTCTTCGATATAGGTATCGCTGTCATCGTACTTCTCAAACAGCATCCCGTTTTTCGAAACATACAAAGCGACACGCGAACCTTCCGACATCTTGTTTTCGATCGAAAAGCCCATGAACAGTTCCAGCTCATCTTCATAGAAGACATCCATGGAATCCTGGGTCGTACGACCCATGACCATGCCCTTGTTTTCGATGCTTGCCGGCCAGTTTTCACCTAATTGAGCAACTGCCACGCCCGTATAACCACCCGTCAGATCGAAGTGGGTGTAATAGATGTAAAGTTTATCTTCAACGATCACAAAACTGGGTTCCCCGATCCCCCAGCCATCGGGATCGCCATCGTATTTGATGATGGGTTCGGGCTTGCCGCCCCAGCCTTCGCCATTCCACTTTTCAAAAGGCCCGTCGGGATTAACGGAACGGGCAACGAAAGCCGAGTTATTGTAGCCATCGCGGACATAGTCGTCCGTTGATGTGTAACCTAAATAATAGTAACCGTCATAATAGAAGACCCCGGGATCGCAGACTGAACAGCGGTCCTTGCTGCCGGAAGTCGGTTTCAAAACGATCTGTTCCTTGGACCAGTTGACTCCGTCATCGGAATGCCGGTACCTGATCCAGTCCCATTGAGTGGAGTTGTTGCCCGGCGAGGAAAACCAGGCATCATAAGATCCGTCTTCATGCTGCATGATCGAAGGTCCGTAGCGATAACCCCTGGAAGCATAGGAAACGATCTGTCCCTCATCTTCCGCTTTGATCGCAAATTTGAGTTCTTCACTCTGCAAAGTCTTTACGATCGGCGTGTAATCAAAAAGCGTCTTGATATGAAAAAGCGAACCCGTAGAAAGGGTAGTATCTTTGCCCATAGACAGGAAAAGTAAGCTTCCAACAACAGCGAGAACGCATAACGGTATTAATGATGGTGCTTTCTTTTTCTTCCCCTTTTTCGCCACATCATAATTGTATTACAAATAAGCATTTTGTAATAAAATACAGTTATGAAAGCCGGCACGAAAAACAATCGCAAAAACACTCTGTCCCGGATCCTCATCGTCATCCTGGGCCTTTTGTTACAGACGCTTATCAGCTTCATTACAGCGACGATCCTGAAGGATAAATTTGCCTGGATCGACAGCTTCCTAAGACTTTCAAGCGCCATCATCATCCTGATGATCATCAAGAATTCCCGTCACCTTTCTTCAGATATCCTCTGGATCATCCTGATCGGTGTTTTGCCGATATTAGGCAGCTTCCTGTATCTGTTTCTCGGTGCCAACCTGATCATCTCCAAGACCTATCGTGCGATCAAGGAAAGTACCGACAGCAATATGCGCTACTACAACCAGGACCAAAGGGTCATGAAACAGCTGAAGGAGCTTTATCCCAAAAACTACGGTCAGTTCGAATACATCTCCAAAGCGGATGGCTATCCTTTCTATAAGAACACGGGTTTCGACTATTATCCCTTTGGTGAAGAAGGCTTCCCGATCATGCTGGAAGAGATGCGTAAGGCGGAGAAGTTCATCTTCTTAGAGTATTTCATCATCGAACCGGGCAGGATGTGGGATGCCATGCTGGAGATCATGGAAGAAAAGGTCAAACAGGGCGTGGAAGTCAGAGTCATGTATGACGACCTGGGATCCTTCTTCGTACTGCCCGCTTCCTATGCCAAGGTGCTGGAAGCCAAGGGCATCAAATGCATGCCTTTCAATCGGATCTCTTTGATCTTGAATATCATCATCAACCACCGCGACCATCGCAAGCTGATGGTGATCGATGGCAAGGTGGCCTTCTCCGGCGGTATCAACCTGGCCGATGAATACATCAACGCCATCGTCAAATACGGCCGCTGGAAAGACAACGTCATCAGGATCAAAGGTGAAGCCGTCTGGTCCTATACCATCATGTTTTTGACCCACTGGAACGCCTTAAGAAAAGAAGACCGCACCTTCCTGTCCTACCGCAGTGAACCGATCAGAGGCGAACTTGACGGCTACATCGCCCCCTATTCCGAGACCCCGCTGGATGATGAGATCCATGCCCAGAACATCTACGTGAACATCCTCAATCAGGCCATAGATCACTGCTATATCTGTACACCATATCTGATCATCGATACCGACATGATCAACACTCTCATCCTGGCCGCCCGTCGAGGCGTCGATGTCAGGCTGGTGACGCCCGGTATCCCCGACAAGAAGATGGTCTATATGATCACCCGTTCCTATTACTATCAGCTGATCAAAGGCGGCGTGAAAGTCTACGAATACGATCCGGGTTTCGTCCATGCCAAGGTCTTTGAAGCTGACGACATGGTCGCAACGGTAGGAACCGTCAATTTAGACTATCGCAGTCTCTACCTGCATTTTGAAAACGGCACCTACCTCTATGGCAGTGAGAAGATCAAAGATATCCGTAAAGATCTGGAATCGATGATGGAAGAGGGACATCAGGTTTCCTTAAAAGAAGCCCGCAACGGTCCGCTCAAGGAATTCTTCCTGGGTATCCTTAGACTGTTTGCACCATTAATGTAAAAGCAGGCTCCCGAAGGAGCCTTTCTTATTGTTTAAACAGGATCTTCAATAATCCCCTGGCAATGAATAAGGTGATGATCTTCTCCGGTGTACACGGTAGCCACAACAGACCAAGATAGGCCATCGACACATTCCTCATGATCTTTAGTTGTAAAACAGTTCCCATAAGCATTCCCGCATAAGCCCAGCCATTGGTGATGCACCAGGCCAACAAGAAACAAAGCAGGAACCTACGGTTCATGAACGTCTTCATCAGCTTAGCGGATCCAGCGAACAGATCTCATGTCTGATCGGCTTCCAGGTGACTTTCACAAACAGAGCCTGTAAAGAAATAATCAGGTAGCTGGCCATAAACAGCGGGAAGCACAAACAATAGATGATCTTTTTGTTTAGGCTGCAACGGATCCGTTTTGATTCACAGACCACCGTCATAGCCGCCATCACAAACAAAGCCAGATAGGAAAAAGATGCTTTTGTCAGGATATGTATCAGATCGTTTTGACCACTCAGCCAAAGCAGCATCGTCATCACAAAACATGAAGGCGTAAACAAAGCCGGTAACAGAATACGGGTAAGCTCCAGCACATTCAGATCGCCATGTCCTATTCCTTTTAAGATCGCTTGCCAATAAAGACCGATGACCTGCAGGTAGCCCTTGTTCCAGCGCAAACGCTGTAAATGTGACTGGGCGTAAGTCAAAGGCTGTTCATCATAGAAGATCGCCTCATGACAATAAGTGATACGCTCACCTTTTAAGACCATATCCAAAGAGAATTCGATATCTTCACTCAAGGAATGATAAGGCCAGCCGTTCATCAGCTCAAAGATCCTGTGAGAGAAATAGAAACCGGTACCGCTGACCGTACAACTGATACCCAGCAGATCGCGGGGATAATTGAGAAAGCGATCGGTCAGGAAAAACCACAGAGACTGACAACCAGCCACTACGCCGGAAGAAATGTTTTTGGAGCTTCGATACGAGGTGATGATCTGCCTTCCTTCGCCGATCTTTTCGTGCATCTTTGCGATGTAATCTTCCTTTAGAATGTTGTCGGCATCGAAGACGAAGAAGCCATCATAATCATCGTGTTCCTCTTTGATCCTCTTACATAAAAGATCCAGAGCATAGCCCTTGCCTATCTTATTTTCATCATGTCTTTCATAGACGAAAGCTCCATGTTTTTTCGCAATGACAGCCGTATCATCATCACAGTTGTCGGCCATCACAAAGACATCGAGCAGTTGCCTTGGATAGGTCTGTTTATCTATGCTTTCCAAAAGTGAGGCGATAACTTTTTCTTCATTGCGGGCACATACCAGCAAGCCATAGCGTCTGTTTTGCGGATATTCTTTTTTATTTTCCTCATGAGACATCAGAGCTCCGATAACGTATACCAGCATCGGCAAATAGCACAGCCCCATCAGGATCGTTAACAATATATTTGTCGTCTTAAGCAGATCCATGATCCTTCTCCTTTCTATCGACAGCCTCATTGTATGGACTTGTCTGTTTAAGAAAAAAGCAGGGAAAGGATTAAGAATCGCTTAATTTGCCCATAAGAAAAACCGGAATGATTTCCGGCTTTGCTTTACTTCTTTTTGTTTGCCTTCAGCATCCTTCTTATCTCGGCTTCGAATTCCTTGAAGATGCCTTTCGGATATGTTTCATCGAGCAGTTCGACCATCTTTTTGATCTGCTTGTCACTCAGCTTGTCATTGCCGGTGATGTTTCTGAATTTGTGGGTCACGACATAGTTCTTGACTTTGCCGGCGGTCGTTGTTTCTTCGATCATTTTCCTGACGACGCTGGAAGATTTGGCGAATTTGATGAAGTCCTTGTTGATGAGATCATAAGAGAGTTTGCCGTTTTTATCGGAATATTTGTCGACGATCTTGAGATACTCTTCGGAATCGATGATGATCTCTTCTTCGACGTTTTCCTTCTCTTGTTTGAACATATCCATACTGACTTTCTCGGCTTTTCGCTTGCCGCTCTGCTTTTTGTAAGGAAGGCCACTGGTCAATCTGAGAGCTTCTTCAAAAGCCTCAGGCGGGTACTTCTTTACGTTGGTATTGGCGGAAGGGATGGCTTCACCGGAAGTCCTGCTTATCGAAGCAATGCCGGGCTGCTCATAATCGGCCCGCTGGATCGTGATGCTGGGACCACCGTTAAGCTTAACGCGAAAGGCCGTCGCGGGAATGACGGACAGTTTTACCGACTTGGTTCTTAACATATTATTTGTCTCCTTTAGTAAATATATTTTACCATTTCTTTACAATTTAAATAACACCAAAAGAAAACAGGAGAATTACTCCTGTGTGTTTTCTTCTTCAGCCGCTACTTCTTCTTCCTTATCTTTCTTATGGAAGAAAGGAATCCTGAACGGATCGTTTTCTTTCTTCTCTTCTGCGACCTCTTCCGCTTCCGGTACTTCCCCTTCATCTTCCTTGCGCATGAAGGTCATCTTCATCAGTTCGTTTTCCTTCTTGGCCTGTTCGGCTTCGGCTTTGGCCTCTTCGGCTTCCTTCTTCAGCTGTCTTTGCAGCTCCTCGTTTTCTTTTTGCTGAGCCTTCAGGGCTTCTCTTTTTTCTCTTTCATTTCTTCTGACGACGCTGGCCAGTCGCATGTACAAGACAAACAGCATCAGACCCAGGATCACCGCCAGTAAAGCGATACCCATCTTCTGCAGGACACCGATCGAACCTTTGACGATCGAATTGGAAAGCAAAACGACAAACAGCTGTTTATTGCGGAAGTATTGCCAGCATAAGACGGCGATTCCGCCCAGGACCAGTGCCAAAGCAACGAATCCGACGATTTTCTTTAATATTTTCATGACTTTTTACCTCGCCTATAATTTTATCACTTATTTAAGTTCTTCCTCTACTTTTTAAAAAGCCCTATTTTCCCTTTAGTTCTTCGCGGATGATCTTGTCTCTGGTCTTGACCGTATCAGCCCACTTTGGACCCTTGACATAGAGATCGTTGAGCTCGACCATGACCGCCGGAACATCAATACCCTGCGGGCAGGCATGTGAACACTGACCGCAGCCGATGCAGGCGGATGGTTTCTTGTCGTCATCCAGACCATCGATCCTGACCGAGATGTTCATGCCGGCACCGGTCTTGAAGTTGTTGTAGCATTCTATCAGCATCGGAATATCCAGTTCCATCGGACAGCCCTTGCAGCAGTATCGACAGCCTGTACATGGAACGCCCTGTTTGAGTGCTTCGGCGATCGCAAACAAAGTATCCCTTTCTTCATCCGATAGCGGTTTATATTCTTCAAAAGTCTTCAGGTTATCTTCGACCTGTTCAACTTCGTTCATACCCGAAAGGATCATCTTTATATTGTCTAAACCCTGTAAAAAACGGAAGGCGTAGGAAGCATCGCTGGCCTTTTCATCAAAGACCTTCAGCTTCTTTGAAAGCTCTTCATCAAGGACCGCCAGCTTGCCGCCCCGGCAGGGTTCCATGATCCACACACCCAGACCATGGCCGGTGATGATATCGTATTTCTTTTTCGCATCCTGCAAAGTCCAGTCGAGGTAGTTGCACTGGATCTGCACGAATTCAAAGATCCCTTCATGTCTGTTCAGGAAATCTTCCAGGAGTTCGGGACCGCCATGGAAAGAGAAACCCAGATGTCTGATCTTGCCTTCTTCTTTCATCTTCAAGACATCAGCAAGGATGTGATATTCATCGGATTCATATCTGTTTACCGACCACTCGTTGATGTTGTGCAGCAGATAGAAATCGAAGTATTCAGTCCGGCATTTTTCTAAAGACTTATTGAAAAGGGCGATATTGTCGATCGGGCCGGAGATGGAATGGCCCGGGAACTTGTCGGCCAGATAATAGGATTCACGCGGATAAGCACTTAAGGCTTCAGCCATCGCCAGTTCCGACTTGCCGTCAAGATAGGGATAAGCCGTATCGTAATAGTTCACGCCGCTCTCATAGGCCAGCCTGAACATGGCATTGACTTTTTCCTGATCGATCTCACCGGTCGCAGGGTCCATCTTGAAACGCATGCAGCCAAAACCCAGACGGGACAGTTTCAAACCATGAAAATCGTTATATATCATATTGGTACGCTCCTTAATTTTTAATCTGCTTAATTAAATTATATCTTAAGAAAATAAGTCTATAATTATTATGTGATGCCTTCATTCAGTTAGAACCAATAGGAAACTGAATGAGAGATAAAAAAGGAGAAGATATGGAAAATCTGAAAAAATGGAAGGCGTGGGCGATCATCTCGACCTGCCTGCTCGTACTGGTAAGTCTGCTTTATGTGACAAGTTTAAGCAACAAGAATCAGAAAAAGGAAGTTCAGCCGGAAGAGATCGTTGAACCGGTAAGCGAGGAAGTCTCCTGGCTGTCTTTGTGGAAAGAAGATGCGGAAGCGAAAGTCTTCCTTGAAGAATACATGAAAGATATCACCGATGAAAACAGCGCCAACTTTATTCCGGTCGAAAACCGTATCGCCGTCTTCGATCTGGACGGTACGCTGTTCTGCGAGACCGATCCGGTCTACTTCGACCACATGTTATTTATGCACAGAGTGCTGGAAGATCCCGACCATGAAGCCAGCGAATTCGAACTGCAGGTCGCGGAAAAAGTCCAGGAATTCATCGACACCGGCTCTTATCCTTCCGGTCTTGATAACCTGCATGGCCAGGGCGTAGCTTCAGCTTTCGCCGGCATGACCGTCAGGGAGTTCTACGACTATGTCAAAGCCTATGGCCAGACTGCTTCCCCGGGTTACAACAACATGAACAGAGGCGATGCCTTCTATCTGCCGATGATCGAGATCATCGAATTCCTCCAGGAAAATGAATTCAAGACCTATATCGTTTCCGGTACCGACAGGCTGATCGTCAGAGGAGCTCTGGAAGGGTTGTCCTTCTTACATATCCCGGCCAACCAGATCATCGGTTCCGACGAACTGCTGACCACCGTCAATAAGGGTGACAAGGACGGTCTGGATTATACCTTCACCAGCGAAGACGAACTGATACTGGCCGGCGAATTCCAGCTCAAGAATCTCAAGATGAACAAGGTCACCGTCATCGCCCAGGAGATCGGTATTCAGCCGGTCCTGGCCTTCGGCAACTCTTCAGGTGACTTTGCCATGGCCAACTACACTCTCACCAACAACCCCTACCGTTCCATGGCCTTCATGTTGTGCTGTGATGACACTCTCAGGGAAAACGGCAATGAGACCAAAGCCGAATCCATGCGCAAGTCCTGTGCCGAAAACGGCTATATCGCCATCTCAATGAAGGATGACTGGACCACCATCTATGGTGATGAAGTGACCAGGAAATAAGTCAAAAACACATACAAAATAAAGAGGAGATCATCACGATTTCCTCTTTTTTCATAGTATCAGTTATAAACCTTGCTCCAGCATCGCCGCGATCGACAAGCCGATGATGATCGCCAAAGCGATACACAGGATCGGATACAGGATATTCTTCTGTCTCTCCTTCTTCCCCGGCAGCATCAGTGTCAATGAAGCCAACTCTTCACCAACCAGGGCAAAGAAAGCAAACATCAGCAGGATATCAACAATGATGGCCAATGTCCCTTTGTCGCTATAAAACGCAAACGGCGTCTTAAAAAACAGATACTCCAGGACCTTGTTTCTAAGCAAAGCCGAAAAGCCATAAGCACCGGCTGCGATAAACATGACCCTGAGATCTCTTTTGGTCGTATAGCGCAGATGATATTGCGAAATGATGGCCGGGACATGAAAACCCAGATGCAGTCCCATCAAAGCGAAGGACCAGTAGGAAAAAGAAAGGTGCAGTCTTTGGGCAAGCGAGGTCTTAAGGATTCCATACATAAATGGCACCGCATATCCCGACATACTTACACCGCTGATCGCCGTCAGGATAAAACTTAACAGTAATGACAGATCCGTAACGGTCACAATGATCCGATAGGCATTGTATTTGCCTTTGAAAAGAGCCGGATACCAGTAGCGGTTGAGATATTGATGGATGATGGTCAGTACTATCATCGCTATGCCAAACCACTCATGAAATTTATCGCCGGTCAACTGATGAGCCATAAGTAAAAGCAGAAGGATGGACATGCCTATATCGGTAAATCTGCGGATATGCGCTCTTTTCATCTTCTTCTGCTTTCTCCCTAAATCAATTATAACTGTTTAGCCACTCGTTTAGCTCGCTGTCGGATATCGATGCCTTGAGTCTTTTTCCCTCCAGCCAGTTTCCGCTTCCGGCGTTTTCCTCCAGATTCTTCCCGCTGCGGCCGATCCCGCTGCCACCCGAGGTACAAAACGGGATCATCGTCTTGCCTGAAAAATCGTAGGACTCGACGAAGCTGTCCATGATGCGAGGCTCTTCTGCCCACCAGATCGGATAGCCGATAAAGATGCGATCATATCCATCCAGGTTTATTGTTTCCGAAGCGATTACAGGTCTGATCGATTTGTCGTCCTGTTCCTTGGTCGTGCGGCTGTTCTTGTCGTTGTAGTTGAGATCTTCGTTGGTATAAACATCCAAGGGAACGATCTCATAAATATCCGCATCAGTCAAAGCTGCTATCTTTTCCGCGACCCCTTTTGTCGTGCCGGTAGCCGAAAAGTAGACGACAAGGGTCCTGCCTGACTTGGCATCTTCTGCTTCAACAGTTTCGTTTTCTACCGCAACTTCTTCGATCTTTTCTTCTTCGCTTTTCTCATTACAGCCGCATAGCGTCATAAACAGAAGCAGGCAAATAATGAAGGCGGATACTTTTTTCATCTTATTCAAAGCTTACCGCCCAGTTCTTTAACTCTTCATCGGACACCGAAGCTTTAAAACGTCTTCCTTGTAAAACATCAGCCTTAGACAAAGTACGAATATTGTCCGTCGCTTCACCCAGTTCACTGCCCCCTGAGGTACAGAAGGGGATCAGCTTTTTGTCAGAAAAATCATAGGCTTCCAGGAAAGTGTCAATGATGGAAGGTTCCCGATACCACCAGATAGGAAAGCCCACGAAGATCGTGTCGTAGTCTTCGATATTTGGATCGTCCATGACGATCTCCGGACGACAATTGCGATCCTGCATCTCTAAAGTGGAACGGCTCTTTTTGTCCATCCAGTCGAGATCGGCTTTCGTATACTTTGCCTGCGGCTTGATCTCATAAAGATCAGCTTCACAGGCTGCGGCCAGTCTTTCCGCCACTTTTCTGGTGACGTTGCTGGCGCTGAAATATGCTACAAGTTTTTTACTCATTGTTTTTCCTCCGATTTTATAATTGTATTTTATTATATGCTCGAAGAAAAAAGCGTTTATATGCCCGACACAAAACGCTTGATACTATTGTTCTTCTTTATTCAGATACAGCCGATAGACATCGAGATTTTCCGATCGACCCTGATATTCAAAGCCATATTCGTTTGCGATCCTGGCTGTGGCCTTCTGCTCGGGTACACATTCGAGCAGCACATCTTTGTTTTCGTTTTCGGCTTTTTCTATCAGTTTCTTTGTCAATTGGCTTGCATAACCTCTGCCCCATACTGAAGGACATAAGACCCAGCCGATCTCTTTGCATAAATCGCCATGATCGTGATAGATCACATAGCCACAGAAGCCTTCTTCATCTTCGACCGCATAGATCAAGGGCGGATCCGATAAACCGGCATCATTTAGAAACTCTTTAGTTCTTTCATAAGAAAAGACCGGTTCCAGGTATTTCATGACCTTCGGATCGCTAAGCAACTGAAAAAGATCATCGAGATCTCTTCCTTCCATCTTGCGGATCTTCAGATCCTTTTCAATCATCATTTAAACAGCCCCAGGATGAAAGCCAATAATGCCGAAACAAGCGGAAAACCGATCAGGGTACCAGTCCACTTTTTGATCAGGGTCTTTTTGGGTATATAAGGTCTCAGATCTTCGGTACCTTCGATGATCCAGGCCTTGGTATGGCCGACCCAATACCAGTCAATGAAGATCCGATCGAAGAGACCACCGATCAGATAGATGGCCGTCATCTGAAAGAAGCGGTCTTTAAAGGTTGCGGCTTTGTTGAGATACTGAACCATCAAAGGAACACCGATCAGCTGCGGCAGAAACAATGCCAGCATCGTAATGGTGCCGGTTCTTTGGATCTTCTCCTTGGTGGTGAGGCCCAGGTCGATAACTCTTTGTTTGACATCGTCTTCATAGAAGACCACGCCTCCAACCGGTCCATCTTTGATGAGGATCACACATATTATAAGCAGCTGAAAACATAACGCAATTCCTTCGATCAGTATCATAATTATTTTCCTTTTCTGGTTTAATTATACTTCTTATGACAAAAGAAAAAACGGACTAGCCGTTTCTTCTCAAAAGCCAGAAATGATTTTTGCCATCACTGGAGCTGTCTACGCTGCAGCCAAGCTTTCTTTCCTTGTCTTGATTATCCTGCAGAAGCATATTCAATATCGTGTTGGCGAAAGCGACATGCGTTTCCTTGTCCTTGATGAGTTTGAAGACCAGGACGTATTCTTCCCTGTCCTTAAGCTCGCGGAATTCTTCATAGAAGTCCTTGACGTTGTCCCAGCCGTGTTTCTCATAAACGGTTTCATAGGCGGGATCATTCAAATGATCGACGTTGTTGTTTTCTTCAAACTCATATTCGCCATCAAGGCCGTTTTCTTCGATGTAGTTGAAAGCCTGCTCAAAATAGCTGTCGACATTTTCTACGATCTTCCCATACTCATCTTTTTCAATTCCGAACTCTTCACCTGCATCGTATTCACTCATCGACTTTCTGATCTGTGCTCTGATTTCTTCCAGTTTCTTTTTCATCTGTGTTATTTCACTCAGATATGACTTGCGGATCGCCTTCATGTTTAAAAGCTTTTCTTCCTGTTCAATGATCTTGCGATCAAAGGCCTCAAGGATCTCATCGTTTTCCTTTTCCAGCAGTTGCTTGATCTCTTCGATCGTGAAACCGGCACTCTGCAGGTTTCTGATCTTCACAAAATCCAGAGCCTGTTCCTCATTGTAGTAACGGTATCCGCTCCATTCGTCGATCCTGGCCGGCTTAAGCAGATCGACGCGATCATAGTAACGCAGGGTCTGCGGATTGCACTGACATAACTTCGCAAAATCTTTGATCGTCATATCACTTCTCCTTTCTGATACCGTTTTATCATTGCACTTAACTGCAAGGTCAATACTTTTTAGAAGAAAATTTCCGTTTTTGCCGGTGAACTTTGGGCGATCACTTTTCCTTTGCGGAAAGAATACAGAACGGCCGCGTTTAAATTCAAGGCATCGTAGTAGTTTTGCGCATCAAGCACGATAAAGTTGGCCGGTTTGCCTTCTTCGATCCCGTAATGATCACATATATGCAAAGTCCTGGCAGCGTTGTTGGTGATGAAATTATAGCTGTTCATGATATCTTCATAGCCCATCATCTGGGTAACATGTAAGCCCATAAAGACGACATCGCGCAGACTGCCATTGCCCAGTGGGTACCAGGGATCGAAGATGTCGTCATGGCCAAAGGACACGTTAATACCGGCTTCCGTAAGTTCCTTGACTCTGGTTATGCCTCGGCGTTTGGGATAGGTATCCACCCGCCCCTGAAGATGGGTATTGACTAAAGGATTGGCCACGAAGTTGATCCTGCTCATTTTTAATAAGCGCATCAGTCTTAAAACGTAAGCGTTGTTGTAGGAATGCATCGCCGTCGTATGCGAGGCTGTCACTTTATCGAACAGTTCAAGTTCCAGAGCTCTGGTGGCCACCGTTTCCAGACCACGTGAAGCTTCATCGTCTATCTCATCACAATGCACATCCACGAGCTTGTCGTGATTGGCTGCCAGTTCCAGGGCGAAGTTCAAAGATTCAACACTGTATTCGCGGGTGAATTCAAAATGCGGGATCGCTCCCACGGCATCCGCCCCCATCTCTACCGCTTTTTCCAAAAGCTGCTTGCCATTTGGGTAACTGAGGATCCCTTCCTGCGGAAAAGCGACGATCTGTATCTCCATCACATCTTTGAGTTCTTCACGCAGTTCGATCATCGTCTCCATCGCCATCAGCGTCGGATCGGTGATATCCACATGCGTCCTAATAAACTGAATGCCGTTTTTCGCATACATGGCAACAGCCCTGTTTACCCTGTTTCGGATGTCTTCTTTGCTTAACATCTCTTTGCGCTTGCTCCAGCACTCGATTCCTTCAAATAATGTACCGGACATGTTCCACTCGGGTTCCCCGGCCGTCAGACAGGTATCCAGATGAACGTGTGATTCAATGAAAGGCGGCAGTACCAGTTTCTTTTCAAGATCGATGACTTCTTCACCTTCGTTTATTGTGAGCTTGCCGATCTGTTTAAAGATACCGTCTTCAATACGGATATCGCAGGGCTGATCACAGTTTTCGATCAAGGCATTTCTTATAAGCATGATTTTTCTCCCTTTTTGTTTATCGGAAAATATTTACATTTATTCCCGCTTTAAGCTTTTCGTTCTGATTTCATCAGATGACAAAAACATCTTTTAACAGTTTAATTCCCGATCCAGTCTTCATTACTTTGTTCATGAAGTTGCGGATATTTTCTTTGTCATAACCCTTTTCCGAGGCGTTGGCTATATAGTCGGCTTCCACCAGGATCTGCCAATCCCTGCCTTCGATATCTGTAAGTGTATGATGATGACTGACCAGGAAGGCGACTCTGTCGATCTGTTTTCTTGTTAGTCCGGTGTCGGTCAGAAAATCCCTGACCATTATTTCGCCTTCAAGTTCCTGATATTTTCCATTGGTGCTGCCGTATTTTTTCCGGCATAAAGGACAGGCGATATCGTGAGTGATCGCTGCAGTTTCCAGAATGAACTGCGTTTCATTATCCAGTCCTTCCAGTTCTCCGATCGTCTTTGCGTATGTCCACACGCGGATCAGGTGATCGATATCACGGATGTTGCCAGCAGAAAACGCGATCATCTTTTCCATTGTTTCAGATATCATTTTTATGCCTCCCTCAGGTCAAAATGTTTCGTTATATGATTTATTTAAACCCAGGTAAAAGTTGTTAAGTATTTATATGCCGGTAATGATCTGGATCTTCTTATACAGTCTCGCACTCCACAACTGCATATCCAGTTCATCAAGGTAGAAGTGAAAGATCGCCTTCCAGTTTTTTGTTGCCGTACTTAGAACCATGTATTCCGCTTCATCTTTTACAGCCTTTTCCGCATAGCGAAAAAGAGCTTCACCAATGCCTTGGGAGCGTTTCTCTTTAACGACATAGAGTTCTTCAACTTCAAAAAACGGCGTCCCTTCCGGCATGATGGATTTCATGTTTTTCGAATGACAGATATTCCCGAAAAGATAGCCGAGAACTTCATCATCTTCTTTTGCCAGAAAGATCCGATTGCCTTCGATGTCCGACTTGTCGTTTTGTCTGTAGCCATAGCAGCTGTTTTCTTCAGCCCAGGCTTTAGACAGCTCGATCAGCTTAAACAGCACATCATCATTTAATTCAACTTCTGTAATATTCATTAAACTATTTCCGTTAAGATTCCTTATTCAATTATATAGTACTCCTCGATATCCTTGTCTTAACGGAAAAGCGTTATTTCTCGTTTTTTAAGCTTGCCAGATATAAACAATAGATAATTGCCGTAAGGATCGTTGCCCCG
The DNA here is from genome assembly GCA_017432895.1 of Erysipelotrichaceae bacterium. Taxonomy (GTDB): domain Bacteria; phylum Bacillota_I; class Bacilli_A; order Erysipelotrichales; family Erysipelotrichaceae; genus Colivicinus. The sequence goes on from JAFRIG010000043.1 coordinate 27,823, forward strand.
ATACAGATCCAGTCCGCCAGTTCATTATCCGCACCATAGAGCGAAAACACATCCACCATGGCATGGGCAATGATACACGGAATCAGGCTCCCGCTTTTATAAAACACCATCGTCAGGATAAAGCCCCAGCTGATCGCAAAAATCACCTGTATCAGGGTTTCAAAGCTTGCCTGTCCGGCAAACATATTCACGATATGGCCCACACCGAAACTCACCGCCGAAATGATGATCGCTACAATGGGGCTGTCGTTTTCCAGCATCGCCTTGAACAGGAAGCCCCTGAATATGACTTCCTCAACAAATCCGACCAGGATCATGGCAAGCGTGGCGATCAGCAGTTTCGTTCCCTTAAAGGAAAGAGAAAAGCCATCCCAAAGATTGCCTGTCGCCACAATAAACATCGGAATAAAGTAAAGATATCGCTGCATATCTTTAGGGAAGCCTGTAAGACCATACTTCTCTTCCAGATGATTATTCTTTATAAACAGTAAGGCTCCTGCCGCAAACATCGTCAACGCCAATAGCCACCAGATACTTTCATAGCCAAACTGTGCCTTGATCGGCGCCATGACCGCACAATAGACAACGATCCATAAGACCGCAAAAAGGATCTCTTTCTTTTCATATAATTTACGCATTCATTTACCCCTTTCTTGCTGCAGCCATGCCATAGAAGACATCTTCCAGCATCTTCCTGCACTTTTCTTCGTCATATGCCATGGAGTTATTCGCAAGCAGACTCGCAAGCCCATGGGCCACGCAAAAGAAAGTCAGAAACATTTCTCTTGCCTGCTCGATATTTGTCTTCAATCCGCTGGCCATGACTCCAAGGATTTCCGCTAATCCCGGATCCGCAAAAAGCGTATCGATATCCTTTCCGCCAAATTTATCTGTCTGAAACAGAAAGCGGAAAAGATTCTTTTCTTCCTGACCAAATCTGACGTAGTTCAAGCCCAGTGCCAGCATCGGATCTTCGTCATCCTCTTTGGGCATGATGTATTCCGTATGATATTTATCCGCCATCTCATAAGTAGCTTCGCGGATCTCATCCACGGTTTTGAAACCGTAGAGCACCGGCTGCGTTGAACAGCCCAGATATTTGGCTATATTCCTTACATTTAGATTCTCGTGGCCTTCTGTCCTGACCAGTTCAAAAGAAGCATTCTCGATCATCTGCTTTGTTATCTTAACTTTAGGCGGCATACTATATCTCCTTTATATAACATCTGTTATATAATCATTATTATTTTATCTTTTGGCCTTTGTCAAGAAAGAAAAAGACCCTTAACGAGTCTTGTCATTTAGCGATTTTTCTTCAGCGAAATCAGCCTCGCTCATTCACCAGTTTCAGGAACTTTTTATCATTCATCTGTTCGTTGGTGATATAGTTTCCATCATGAAACAGGGCGTAAGTGGTGATCGGTGTCGGAGCCTTCTGTCCTTCTTCTCTGCTTTCGATCTTGATCGATTTAAAGGGTATACCGTTTTTCCTGGCGGTCTCTTCCAGGATGGGTACATACTTGCCATTGAAAGGACACTGGTTTGTGTAATATAGCACATAACCTTTCTCATCGATATGAGGATGTCTGGCACATTCCTTGAAGGCTGGAATATCGCCATCTTTTTCAAAAGGCAAATACCACAACTGGATGCCGTTATTCGCCTCATCGCAAACCTCAAAACCTTTGTATTTCAGAAACTTCGGATCGGCGAGAAACGGTTTTTTCTTGGCGCTGGAAAGGATACAAAGTCCTTTCTTTCCTTTCTCTTTACTATCGGCGATACACTCCGCCAGCAGGTCACTTGAATAACCGTGTCCCTTTAAAGAACCGGAGACCCACAGACAGTCGATATACATATAGCCAGGAGCTTCGATAGGATTCCAGGCGTTCTCCGCCGGTAGATATTCGATAAAACATTTTCCGCGTTCAACGCTCTTTAAGAAGACGAGCCCTTCATCGAACCTGTCTTTAAGCCACGCCTTCTTTGAAGATACCTGAACATCTGAATTATTCGAGATGGCACAACAGATGTGTTCGTTTTGCAGATTGTCTTTTGTTACTCTAATGTATTCCATAAGATCCTTTCGTTTATTAACCTTTTTACAGATCGAAGATACTCATTTGGGTGTATTGCTCCGGAAACTCGTTGATGAAGTCAAAACATTCTTCCGGATCGGACAGGATATTATTTTCTTTGCATATCCTTTTAAACAGATCCAGCAGCCGTTTTGCCTTGGGACTGGGAAGTTCATAGGCATTCCCGTAGCGTTTTATATATCTTTCCTTCAATCCCGGAAAGTGTTTATCAAGGGCGGCATAATAATATTCCCTGTCTCCTTCTCTAAGCGTCAGACCCATCCCGAAGTCGATGACGCCTTTTACACCGACTCGTACACATTCTTCCAGAATGGATGTGATGTTTTCTTCAGTGTCATTGATAAAAGGCAATATCGGCGTCAGCCAGACGATGGTCGGGATACCTCTCTGATTCATTTCCGCTAAAACTTCGATGCGCCGTTTCGTGTTGCAGACATTGGGTTCCAGTATCCGACACAGTTCATCGTCATAAGTCGTCAGCGTCATCTGTACCACGCACTTGGTGGAACGGTTGATCTCATCAAGCAGCTCGATATCTTCCAGGATGCGATCCGACTTTGTCTGTATCGCCACGCCAAAACCGTTATCTTTTATGATCTCCAGACACTTTCTGGTCAGCCTCAATTCTTCTTCGCAATGCATATACGGATCGGACATGGCTCCGGTCGCGATCATGCATTTCTTTCTTTTGGATCGAAGCGCCTTCTCCAATAGTTCCGGAGCGTTTTGTTTTACTTCGATATCTTCAAAAGGATGAGTGAACCTGTAACACTTGCTGCGGCTGTCGCAATAGATGCAGCCGTGACTGCAGCCCCTGTAGATGTTCATTCCGTAACGCCCGTTGCTAGTTGTGAGTATCCCTTTGGCATTCACAAAATGCATATCATTTATCTCCCGCTTTTTTGATCGGATGTCTTATCACTGTTTTCAGCTTTTCCGGTGCCACTTTTCTGGCATCACTCAGATAGATCTCGTGATGGAATCTCTCATCCGTTATATCCAAAACACAGCCCTGTTCCTCCATGAAGTCGTGCATCTTTTCCACCGTAGCAGGTTCATCGTCATAGGAACCGATATGCAGACATTGAACGCAAAGACCTTCATCGTAAGTAAAATACTCCACCTTGGAGAAATCGGTCTTCTTTTTACTTGTCGCTTCTTCAATAGCCCAGTCGAAATCTTCTTTCGTCACAAAATCCGGCAGACGTATAACAGAGATCCACTTGAAATCCTCTTTATGAGCATAGTCGATCCCCTTGATACCGTCTTGCCACCAGAAGCCTTCCAACGGCGGTACTACATAGTCGAAGTAGCCTTCGATCCTGTGATCTGTTTTCTTACTCATCTTGATCGTAAAAGCGATGCCATATAAAAGACCGATGGCTTTTTTATATTCACCTTCTTCGGCATTGGGATCACCTTGTCCGCGGACGGCGATATAATTCATCTTTGGTATCGTAACGATTCCCGGTTTATCTTTTGGCAGGTAGAATTCCTTGTATTCTTTCTTATAATCAAAAGCCATGACTTTTCCTTTCCCGGATCATTCAGATCACATTGGATCCTTCTTTTCATATTTGGCTGCAATGTCATTGGCCATCTGATAAAGCTTATCTCTGACATAGTCCGGTTCGATCACCGTTACCTTATCCCGACACGACAACATCCATGATAAAAGACCTTCGTCATCCGCATACTCGTGTTCAAAAAGCAGTGTTCCGTCTTCCTGTTCTTCAAAGGATCCTATTCCGTATTCTTCGACCAGGCGCCATTTCATCGACGGGTCAAAGACCGCCTTGATCCTTCCGCCCGGCGGAAAGATCTTGTCATCTGAAAGCTCCGGTATCGGGATCTCGCTTCTTTTTTCGAATGTCTCTTTGTGTACGATCCTGTCCATCCGATTCAGTTTGAACAGTCGAAAATCCTTTCTCAGCAGACAAAAACCGTATACGTACCAGCTGGACCATTTGAAGATCAGATAATACGGTTCGATCTCTCTTTCCGTTTCACCATTTGGTGAATAATATACAAAACTGACTTTCTTCTGCAGTTGTATAGCATCCTGTATCAGACCGATCTTCGGAGCCAGTCTGTCCTTATTGAAAGAAGACAGATCGATCAGGATGGAATCTTTGCCGCTGACGAACTTTGATGATCCGGTCTGGATCTTTTCCATCAGCTGCGAATAATAGCGGCTGCCACCGACACTGTCGAGACTTCTTAGTCCCGCCAATATCATCTGCATATCCTTCGATGACAGTAAAGTCCTGTCCATCCGGTATCCGTTCATGATCCTGATCCCGCCATCGCTTCCCTGGATAGTCTGAATAGGTATCCCGGCCATACAAAGGGCTTCGATATCCCTGTTGATCGTCCTTCTCGACACTTCAAAAAGTTCCGCCAGTTCTAAAGCCGTCGTCATCTCCTTTTGCAGCAGTATCGATAGTATGCCGATCTCTCTGTCCAGTTTCATGCGATCTCCTTTTTCTCATCTTAACAAACCAAACACGACAACTGTATGTCATGTTTACAATATAATATTTTTGTTTGTATCTTTTACTGTTCTTGCCGATAAATGACTGAGACATGGGTGATCCCGTTTGCCTCGTCGGGATATTCTTTGCAGTAACGCATGCCGATCGCTTCCGCTGTTTTTATGGAAGCTGTATTCGTATACCTGCAATAAGAATAAATAGCCGGATATTGCGTATTGTCAAAAGCCCAGTTTAAGACCGCCTTGGCCGCTTCCTTGGCGTAACCATGGCGTTGTAAGTCTCTTCGGATATGATAGCCGATCTCCGGCAACAGTTTATTATCGATATTCTGTAAAGTGAGTCCGCAGTCACCGATCAGCTCCCCGCTGTCTTTCAGACACACCGCCCATAGTCCAAATCCGTTATTTTCATAACGTTTCATATTACGTTCTATCCATTCCTTTACTCTTTTTTCATCAAAGGAATAGGGATAGTGTTTCATGTTTTCGGGATCTCCCAGGATTGCATACAACGCATCGAAATTATCCGTATTCATTTCGCGCAAAAACAGTCTCTTGGTTTCCAGGATCACTTTCATATATTTGTCCATATTGCCTGTCTCTATAGAATTCGGCTTCCTCTATTTCCAGTAATATCGTTTCCAATACCCGCAGACTTCATTTTGATGATTATTATTGTTAAGATGCTTGAACAAAGATCAGCTTCATAGATCATACGCCTTTGATTGAACGATAGTGAGCTTATCAGAGAATATCTCACGACATATGCGCAGTTCCAGTTCCTGCCGATGTTCAAGGTGCTTCAAAAGATTTTCGTATTTTTTCAGATTTCGCTTTATAGCATATGGCGAATCAACAAAATATCCCATCAGCATCTCAAACCAGATCTCGTTGCCGTCTTTATCTATCCGTTCTTTCCTTATCACATTGAGATTTCTTTCGATATCCGCTGTCTCTATATAGTAAATATGATAATCTTTGCCTTCAAGAGCCTTTCTCACTTCTCTATAGAAATCAAGGATCTCATCATCACTCATATCCCTGAAAAGGATCATATCTTCGACGCCGTTTTGCAACAAAGAACACTCAAAGATATTATCGTTTCCTTTCCAATTGCGATATCTGCTCAGGACGATATCTTTGTATTCTTCAAAACCTATCCTTCCGTTATAGATCTCATAATTCTCCAGCTGCTGGTAGAAACTTCGATCTTCACTTTTTACCTTCGTATAACAGACGATGAAATGATCGCCTTCTTTACGGGTGTTGTTCAGGAACTGATCTTCCAGATCTTTCCATTGACTCAGGATCTGCGTATACTGCGATTCATTCATTAAGGCACACCAGGCCAGTTCGATCGGCGAATAGTCCCCTTCTTTGATTGCCGTATAGCCCGGATTCTTTTCCTTAAGCTTTTCAACCAGGGTACTCTTTCCGCTTCCCTGCAAACCTTCTACTAAATAATTCATGATAAACTGCTCCTTAACTTTTGTTTACTTAAGAAATCTGTTCTTCAAAACTTCCCATCTGCCTGATTTTTTACAAACCGGTTTATCAGTTTGATAATTTCTTTTCTGTTCCGCTTCTGATCAGATGACCCTCTTCTATCGCCGCAAAGCTTGCCAAAGCACAGACAAAGATACCGCTATACTTAAGATCAATGATCGGAAGTGTTAACGGCAAAAGAAATAACGTTAGGCCTGTCACTTTATTCATCATTGAATGTATGACAACAAACTCTTTTCGCATGGCATATCCGGAAATGATGTTGATCACTTTGATCAGGGCGATGATGACAATCCAAATCAAAAGCCAGGATGGAATATCAAGTACCGGGATCATTTTTATTAGACAAATCGCTACCAGAACAAGATCAGCCACTGTATCCAGTTTCGATCCAAAATCACTTACCGTATCCGTTTTTCTCGCAATCGCTCCATCTATCATGTCGCTGATACCGGCAAGGATATACAGAGTATAAAACGCAGGTGAAAACAAAGGAACAGAAAGTATTGCTATACTGCAAAAAAATCGAAAAATGGTGATGATATTTGCCATGTTACACCGGTATCCCCACCTCGATAAGAGCTTCGTCTTTATCAGGTGCCACATCAGGTTCGAACAAATCGTGATAAAAACTTTGAGCCTTTTCAATATCTTTAACAACGATCGATACACTCTTCAACTTCATGGCAGAGTATCCTTTTAAGTGCCTTCAGTTAACTGTAATTTGTCAACTCAGCAGTGAACCATTATATTTCTTCTGCGCCACAACGATCATAAATAAACCTATGACAAATCCTGCCAATAGTGGTATCCACCAAAGAGGTGAGTAGGCAATATCTAGCAGTCCTGACGCTATGATTCCGGCACCTATTATTATCAGCCCTATCCCTATCTGCCGCGTGTATGCTGTGATATCTGTCTTCTTTACATGTTTATAGTGATAGTCGTGTAAAATGGAAACCTTTTGTTTTTTCCATAGCAGCAGACCAAGAACGACACAAATCATTCCAACCGCAAACTCTATAACGACTCCGAGAATCATTGTAAAACTTCCTCCATAATTGAAGATTCCTGCATTTCATTTTTTGATGATACAAGAAGCATAACTTCTTACGGTATCCAGAACGGACCGTTTTGTCTTTGCAAGTGAAATCTTATACCTGAGAAAACGTCTTCTTTTTTCGGTTCTTTTCATCCAGTAATAGTATTTTTCATCCAAATCTGTTTACTTTTGGACGAAAATCATTTGCTGTCAGCACGAACATAAAACGTGCTTTTTCCGCTTCCTTCCCTTATCAACTCACCGGATTCCACCAGCTTTCTCAACGCCCCCTCAACAGAACTCAAGCTTAGTGCCGGGCAAAGATCCCTTATATCCCGTTTTGTGAAGCGCCCGATTTTATTCTGTGCAGCCAGCCTGACTGTATCCAAAGCCGACCGTTTTATCTCTACAAGCGCGAACCTTTCTTCAAAATCTCTGTATGCCGCAAGGATCGTCCCGAGAAGATACTTGATAAACGGCACCGGATCATTATTACCTTCATGCCATCCGATCTGAGAATCACCAAGGGCATTATAATACAGATCCTTATTCTTCGCGATCTTTTCCTCAAGGGAAATATACTTTCCAACATAGAAGCCGTTTCTGTACAGCAATAGCGTCGTCAGAAGTCTGCTCATCCGTCCATTACCGTCATTAAACGGATGAATACACAGAAAATCATGAATGAATACCGGAACGGCAATCAAAGGTTCAAGTTCCATATTGCCGATCACAAGATTGTACTCTTCACAGATCCTATCCAGCGCAGCCGGTGTTTCATACGGGGCCAGGGGTGTAAACAATGTCTCCACATGACCATCCGGATAAGTTGCACTGTTATAGTTCTGGACGTTTTTGGTATGACCGGCAATCGGGTTGTTGGTATGGGAATATAGGATCTTATGCAACTGAAGGATGTAATTCTGTGTGATCGGAATAGCGTCAAAGCTTTCATGAATGATCGACAAAACATCCCTGTATCCGGCGATCTCCTGTTCACTGCGGTTCTTAGGAGTGGTCTTTTCCTCAACAAGCTGACGGATCCTGGTGTTTGTCGTTACGATCTCTTCGATCTCGTTGGATGCTTGAGTGCTCTGAATCTTTGCGATCTCAACCAGTTTTTCAAGTTCTTCCGGTCTTTGTTTCAGATACAATTCCTGCTTGCCTGCTTCCTTATAGATTGCCGCAACCAGTCCAAGTATTTCAGAATCCCATCTGGATTCCTTTATTGCCCTGTAGTTGAACCCTCTCATTCCCTTGCCTCCTTAGCATTTCCCTTATTTTACAACAGCATTTAAGGGTATTGTCAATCGTTTAAGGGGATATTCCCTTATTATAGCTGACATATCGGGGGAATAATTGTTGTGATGCGACCTTGATTCAATTTGTGCACCAACTTGATGCGTGATTTCGGTTCCCATCATCTCGGTTTGCGAAACAGATCGTTTCGTCATTTCATCTGATTTAGGTAATATCAAAACTTCAAGATAAGTCCTCCGGATCTTCTTACAATGAAGTCTTTTGGCATATGAATAAAGTCGATCAATTTGTCTATCCCTGCGTCGAAGATAACTTGTCTATAAGTTTTCAGTTTTTGTACCTACTGTTACGAGTTCTATTGTTATAGCCACCGGACATACTTTTCGAGGCGTTTTCCGTGCTTTGACCAGTCAGTCTCACCAAAGGTGAAATGCTCGTAAAAGTGCTTAAAATAAAGGATTTCTACGAGTTCTGTCTTTGTAGCAGCACTATAGTCTCGATGTGCCTCGTCTTTAGATTGTTGCTGCAATTTTCCAGACTCGTTCTCAGGAAGTGACGACATTTTTTTTCGACTTGGAATTCCTCCTCGGAGGTTTGAAATCGTCACCGTTTTTCTTGTCTTTAAAACCGGTCTTATAGACAAATGTGATCATGGACGGATCTGCATTTCTTGCTTCATCATACCCGCCGACAATCACTTTTTCAACGATGCTTTCAAAAACTTTTCGATCAAATTTTTCCAGGGTCGGGGCATCCGTCAGGAGCTTTCGCATTGCGTCGATTCTCTTGCGTAAATCCTTCTCGACACCGGCCTCTCCCTGCAGTTGCAACAGCTCTGTTGTCTTCAGCTGCTGCTCCCGCTCGATCTCCAGTTTCTTGTCTTCATAAGTACCAAAATCGATCTTCTGCTCCAGATGCATATCCAGCAGTCTCTGCATTTTGTTGTCCAGCTGTGCAAGTTCTTTCTTCACCGCCTCGATATTTTGTGCAGTGGTTTTCGAACGCAATGCTTCTTCTGTCCTCTGCAGGAATTCTTCCAGAACGTCCTTATGATCGTTGGTAATGATCCTGTAGGATTCTACAAATGCGCTTTCCAGTACTGCCTCCGGGATCGCTTTACATTCCGGACAATTCTTCTTACCGTATTTTGAAGCAGCAATGCACATCCAGACTGTCTTGTTGTATCGAGATCCGCTGTGCCAGGATCTTCTGGTCAGACTGGAACCGCAGAAGCCACATTTGATCAAACAGCTGAACGAATATCGCCTGCTGTACTGTTCCCGATATTTGGAAGGATCCATGTTGGCGTTGGAATGACAGGCTGATCTCCTTTTCAGGATTTCCTGCGCCTGTTCCCATTCCTCTTCGGTAATAATCGCTTCGTGATGATCCTTCATCAGATATTGGTCAACTTCTCCGAGATTACCAAGCCTGCGCTTTGAGATCGGGTCAACCGTGAACGTCTTTCCCTGCAGGAGATCACCCTTATACTTTTCATTCTTGATGATCCCCATGACCGTGGTATCATACCAGCTTTTATTTCCTCGGTTCGTAAGGGCACCCATCTGTTCCAGCTCCCTGGCAATCACGTGAGCTCCCATCCCTTCGATATACCGCCTGAAAATATACCGGACGATCTTCGCTTCTTCTTCATTGACAGAAAGCGTTTTCGTCTGCGGGTCGTAATCATATCCCGGTGCTCCGGCAAATCCCACGATCTCGCCGCGGGACATTTTCATCGCCAGACCTTTCTTTACGTTGGAAGAAATGTTTTCTACTTCCTGCTGTGCAACGGAACTGAGCACGACCAGCAGCAGTTCTCCATCCATGGAAAAGCGTATTGATATTCTCATCTTCGAAGAATACCGCAATATCCTTCTCCTTCAACATCCGGACATATTTCAATGTGTCCAATGTATTACGGGCAAAGCGGGAAATCGACTTCGTGATAACCATATCGATCTGACCGTTCATACAGTCATTGATCATTTTCTGGAAACCTTCGCGTTTTGCCACCTGGGTTCCGGTGATTGCCTCATCGGCATAAATACCGGCCATCATCCAGTCAACATTCTCGCTGATCTTATCTGTATAATACTGAACCTGCGACCGATAACTGTTCAGCTGATCTTCACTGTCTGTACTGACCCGGCAGTATGCCGCGACACGTTTACGTTCGATTGCTTTGTGTCCTCTGCGGTCAGTCACAGAAACCTGAGCCTTGATGATATCTACTTTTGCCATCTGCCTCGCCTCCTTTGCCTTACCTTACCTCACGCGATTCAAAATCAGCAAGGATGTCAGACGGCACCTTATAATCTTTTTGAAGTTTTTTCTTGATGAGGGAATACTCGTTCTCTGTGATCAGTTTTGCAGAGAGCAGCGTAGCCAGATATGCCAGCTGCATGGAATAACGGATCAGCTTCTCATTCTTGTCCATCTGAGCATCCCCTCCTTTCTGTCTTCAGTTTTCATGGTTCACGGAGCCTCGATACAATCAGGAATATCGAAGCCAAAATGATTCCTCACGGCTTCTTCGATTCCTGCTATATCCCTGGCATCCAGATGTCCGATCCAACGGATCAGCCGATCCTTGTCGATCGTCTGCACCTGCTCCGCTTCCACCATCGAACGATAGCGTATAAATATCGAATGCTTAAGGATGTAATGGGTTTTCAGATGCGGTTTCTTGATCACCGTTGTCATCGGCACCATTGTTATCGTTGGAGAATAGATGCAGCCATCGTCATTCTGGATGATCACAATCGGACGCTTCCCGCCCTGCTCCGAGCCGTGAGGAATACCAAGATGCGCAAGGAAAACATCACCCTTGCGGTAAATTCGCTCTTTCATTGGTAATTCCTCTCTTCAGAATTGATCTGTAATGTATCACTGCCGGACACGGTGATCCGGCAGTGGAACGTCTATTTCTTCTATCACATATTTGTCCTCGACACCCCTGTGACATGGGAAGTCACCAGACGGCTGAATGCTTTCAGCTCCATGGGCCTCTCACCCCCGCGAGGTTCTCCCGCAGCTGTCCCCATTGCGTGATCCCGGTTTCACCCGAGGCTGTGGCTGGACAGAAGTACCATTGTGCCCGTACGTTTCATCGCCTTGCCGGTAGCGATCCGGCATATATGAACGGCATAGTTCTCGCTCTTCCTTTTGGAGTCACGGCGAATGGTTCAACTGGCTGACACTTTCATGTCCGTACGGGGATGTATCTGATGAATGATATTCAGTTTTCAAAGATCCACTTCACCGAGGGGGGAGGAATGCCTCCCCCTTACGGCTTCTATTCTAGGGTCAGTGAAAACTGAATTTTAGCGCCAGAAGCGACCGGTCACCGTCCTTTTTAAGACCGGCATGTTTCTTGAACCCTTCATTCAAGATTTTAATTATTTTCTGCTTTTATTTTTATCTGCCGAATTTAGTTGAAATTATGATCAGGATGATGTATACTCCAGAACGAGGAGGTGATGACTATGATCGCGCTTAAAGCAAATCAGAAATACTACACAACAAGTGAGCTGAAAAACATGGGCTATTCCTACTATAAGATCGGCCAGATGGAAGAAAATGGTCAGCTGCACCGCATCAACCGCACCACATATGAGAATCTCTCCTATAAAGGCGATGAGAATGACTTCATCAATGCAGCTGCGTATGTTCCGGATGGTGTGATTTGCCTCATGAGTGCTGCCAGGTATTATGAACTGACCAATTTCCTCCCTGATGTAGTCGATGTTGCAATCGATCGGAAGAAGAAGGTCAGCACTCTTCCCAGCTGGCCGGAGATAAAGATATTCTATTTTGATCCTTCCCGTATGAATAACGGTGTTACTGAGATTACTGAGGGCGGCGATTCCTTCCGCATCTTTGACATCGAAAAGACTGTCGTTGATATCATTTATTACCGCAACAAGATTGGAATTGAAGAAACGTCAGAAGTACTGCGCAATTATCTCAAAAGAAAAGACCGGCAGATCAACCGACTGTATACCTATGCTAAGATGCTGCGCTGCGAATCGATCGTAAGAACTTATCTGGAGGTGCTTGTTTCATGAATGCAGATTCCGTAAAGGCAAAACTGAAAAATTTCGCTGTAAGTTCCGGCTGCACTTTTCAGGATGCACTTGTCTATTATGGACTTGAGCGGACAATATACCGTATCTCAGTATCTCCCTATGCCGGTCATTTTGTCCTGAAAGGCGGTATCTTCCTGCATGCCATCTTCGATAGAAAATATGAGCGTGCTACGACAGACGTTGACCTTCTGGCAAGACGTATTTCAAACAGTGCCGAGGAAATGAAGGCTGTCTTCCGTGATATCTTTGCACAGGATATGGATGACGCGCTTGTTTTCGACCTGGATTCCATTTCGGCGGAAGACATCACTGAATTCAAAGAATACCATGGACTGCATATCTCAGCAGTTTCTTATCTGGACCGTACAAGGATCCCGATTGGGATTGATATCGGCTTTGGTGATGTGATTTATCCGGATGCCGTGGAAATGGAATTTCCCGTGATTCTCGACATGGACGCTCCAAAGGTGAATGCATATTCTCTGGAATCTTCGATTGCTGAGAAGCTGGAAGCCATCGTCAAAAACGGTTTTCTGAACAGCCGTTATAAAGATTTCTATGATATTTATGTGCTGTCACAAAAGTATTCATTCAGCTATGAAGATTTGTATAATGCCGTCACTGAAACGTTCACGAACCGGAAAACTCTAATGACAACGGATACGCCAGCATTCAGCGATGCATTCCTCCATGATCCCATGCATCAGATCAGGTGGAACTCGTTCCTGAAAAAGAAAAAAGCTATGATCCCAGTATCCATGAGCGATGCAATGATGCGGATCAAGGTGTTTGTTACACCACTTCTGACTCAGCCAGGCAAGACAGTTGTTGAATGGGATCCGCACGAAGGATGCTGGAAATAGAACAATCTCTGAACTTACTTACTGGTAAAAAGTCCTTCAGGAAGGCTTATTTAAGCACTAAACGGGAAGGAGGCACTTGGGATGTCTAAACATTATTTTTTCTATGATGAGTCTGAACATAGTCGAAAAATCAGCCGCAAGACTGTAAGTTCATTGAATTATTACGATAATTTCATAGCTATGATTGTTGGCTGGACTGATGTTAAGGATGATATCCTACAACGATATTCCGATTTTGAAAGCTGCTATGTAGACAGAAAAGACCGTAACGGTGAAATCAAGAGTACAATGCTTTCTCAGAAGCAGTTTCAGTATGGTTTTGCATCTCTTAACAAACAAAACGCTCAATTTTTAAATGACTTTCTCTCACTTTTTGATGAAACAAATCATATATACTTTTCGGTTTCTAGCAAAATAGAGTATCTCGTATTGCAACTTTTCCGAGGATATAAAAACAATTTGCTTGTTGATGCAGATTTAATGAAATACTCTATTACAAAAGCCCTTTTTCTATATCGGCCGCAAGAAATCATCAGGTGCTTATATGAATCTCCGGAACGATTTATCGAAGAATTGAAGGCTTTCTTCCAAAACCGTATTGATATTAATAAAAACTATCCAGAATTGAAACAAGCCGAGAGTAAAGCATTCCATGATAGGCAGCGAGTTCGTTATGGAGCCGGAATATCGCCTGGCGCATATTGTTTCTGGAAGTGTTGATCTCTTCGTCCGGCCAGTTGTCCTCGATCAGCTTCTGCTGATCCACCGGCAGCTTATGCAGAACCATATACAGCAAAGTGATCCAGGCACGGCGGTTTGGATGCGGCAGATCCTGTTCACTGATCTCACGCCCTTTGATCACCACATTATGCGGACCGAGGACATTGTAGCGGATATGGAATCTGCCATCATCCTCTTCTTCGGACTTTATCAGGGTTTCCATTTTGGCACGGCGGATCTGTTCCAGCATCATCATGGCTACAAAGCATGCCAGCTGCAGTGGTTCATAATGCTCCGCATAGCGCTTGACGTTTCATGCGACCATGAAGCCCAACGGATGTTGGCCGAAAGGAACACCGACAATGGATCTGGCATCCAGCCGTTTATATGCCTTATATTCCTTCGGATGCGTATCCCGGATCATTTCAATATCAGGAATGATCAATGGTTCCTGATCGATCAGGTGCTGTGCCCATGTCGCAAACTCTTCCGTGTATTCCACTTCGTTGAAAAGCGTTTCCTTCATGGGCCCAAGTCCGACTTCGTACCAGATTTCCGGAATGAATACCTGCGTCTGCAGATCAACCGTCAGGATCCCGCACCAGTCGGCGTCATACAGTTCACAGCTGCTTTCATGACACCGATCGCAATTTCCAGAGGATCCTCTTCGTTGTGAAGTGCATTTTCTGTTTTGAAGATAATGCCGAACAAAAGATCCTGGAACTCATAGCGAAGCATGTCATCTTCGGGAACTTCTCGGAAATTCCTGGCCCGTTTCTCTGCTGATGATTCGTCCATCTTCTTTCTTGATAACAATTTGTTGAGCATGACCTGAAACCCCCTCTCTCAGCTTACTCAAGCGTTCCGTTCCTTATTGGAATACGCAAAAGCCCGCAGAACTACCTTGTCTTGCATGGCAGCCCTGCGGACATTTGATTCGTATGATCAGGCTACCAGCGAACAGATGTAATGTTGTTGGCAGGCCCTTCCGTTTATCAGATATTATTCTCTTCCAATACCTCGATGACTTTCTTCACTATCTCGCTGCAGACACGACGTCCTCTTTTGGATATCCCGGTTGTGGAAAAATCATACATAGCAGATTCTTCTCTGACCATATATGGATAACATTCAGCCTGACGATATGTGCCGCGCAGCAGATAATTCGGATCACTTCCCGTAACTTCAGAAAACTTGATAATAAACGGAAGTGATGGAGCCGCAGCTCCGTTTTCTACCTTACTGAGATACTTCGTAGTGACGCCGATGGCTTCAGACAGCTTTTCCTGTGTCTGTTCTAGACGGATACGTTCATTTTGAAGTCGTTTACCGATGGCTTTTTTGTCAATTTTGTATTGCAATTGCACCGGTATCACCTCCTTCTCCATGAACTATCTTTAATGAATTACCCCGGGTCAAGACCTCGGCCTTAAGGCCGACTTGCTTCGCAAGCGGGGTATCTCTTGGAAGCGATGGTCATTCTCTATATCTTCAGGGATAACCGCTTATATCCCTCGCAATCTTCTCCCTGTGTTTTCA
>JAFRIG010000044.1 GCA_017432895.1 Erysipelotrichaceae bacterium
CCTCCTGTTCATGTATGCGGTAAGTCCGGCATACATATCGTTTGTCTTCCAATAAACAGTATATATCGTCGGTAAATCCGCGAACTCTACATGTCTACTGGTGGGTACTTACATATTGTCTAATCTGGAGATAAAGGAATTAATTCGCAATATAGTTATTCTCGTTCAAGAGCACCTTTGATGATCCCCTTTTCATACATATTTCTGTAGATCTTATCAGGATATAAAGGAAGATATGCGTTCATGTCTTCAAACTCTATTTCCGAAGCGATCATATAATCATTTATTTTTCTTCTGATTTCTTCGTCCTTGATTTCTCCATAGTAATCAAGATTTTTCAGCAGATCCAGAAGCTGAAGAATTTTATAATTACCATCATTAATGCTCGTCTTCGGTTTTTTAAGAATGATCTTCAAATTGCCTAGGGTTATTTCCCTGTATTCACTTCCTGTTTTATTGGTGACTATTTCATATCCCGCAGGAACCTGGCTGGTGATGCCCAACTGATTGGCGAACAGAAATCCACTGTAATATCCGCATTGACCTTTGTCATCCCTGAGATATTTTTCTTCAATCACCTTTTCTCTTGAAAGCATGGAACCGGAAGGAAACATAGAGTCTGAGGGAATGTAATAGATGCCGCTGTCGTATCTTCTGATCTTTCCTTCGTCGGCAAGTTTTTTGATCTGCTGACGAATATAGTTTGTGGAACTGTTTTTATACCTGATATCGGATACGAATATGGGATTGCTCTTTCCGTATGTCTCTAACAAATAATCGTACAGCATCCTTGCCTCCTTTCAAAATATAATATTTTTAAATTATATATCTTCATATTTATTATATAGAATACTATGTTCCCTTTCAAGGAATGTTTCTGTACTGAAACCCGGACAGATTGGTTTTCGCGTATTTTTCAAACCCTTTTATGAAGACGCTTGACTGCACGTCAGGTGCACTTCCACTATGAGGAGGAAAGAAGAAAATGAATGAAACCAAGACACTGAGACAGATCAACCAGACGCTTAAAACGACCAGAAGGATCATCCAGGGCTATGAAAAGATCGGTCTGGTAAGACCCTGCGGACTAAACAAGTATGGCCATCTCTTATACGATCAAAAGACCTTTGACAGGATCGTTGAGATCCGCTTCTACCAGAAGATCGGCTTTGGACTTAAGCAGATCAAAGACTTCATCGACAGACCCGAAGATGAGAAAAGAAGTATCCTTATCGCCAAAAGAAAAGATCTCTTAAACGACATTAGTGTTCTGGAAGAACGCCACAAAACCTTAAACGAAATAATAACTTGCAACAACAGAGAAAACATCAGCGAGCTGATGTTAAAGATCATAAAGGAGGATCGTTAAAATGAAAAGATTCATTATCATCGCAATGTTGTTGAGCTTCATCCTGAGCGGCTGTTCCAAAGACAAAACAGCCTCTGTAAAGAAAGAAGAAAAACAGGAGACAAAAGAAGAAATAAAACAGGAGACCGTAATAGTCGAAGAAACAGACGACGACCTGTCCTTCTTCTATGGGGCCTGGCGTACGGATGGCGTGGTCTATAACGGTGCCGAATTCACGATGGATCAGGTAAAAGCCATTGATGATCCCGAACAGTTCGATGCGATCTTTGTCATCAATGAAGACGGAAATATTCACATCGGCTCCTTCGCCTACAGGCAGGCCGAGACCCAGGCCTGGCAAGAAGGTGATGAACCGGACTGTATCATCACGCAGGGTGCCGAGCTTTATAAAAAGGACGACAGGCTCTTGGTGAATATCGGCGAAGATGGCGGACTGCTTATGCAAAAGATATCCGATCGCCAGGATATAGATATCATCTATGAAATCATGGATATGGAATTAGAAAGCGAAAAAGAGACCGTCAAAGAAGAAACGGTCGAAGAAGAACCTGCTATCGCAGAAACGGCTGACGACGTCATCAGACCGGAAATAAAAGAAGCGATCGATGCCTATGAAGACTTCGTCGATGAATATATCGCCTTCATGAAAAAATACGAAGAATCCGACGGCAGCGACTTCTCCATTCTGTTAGACTACGTGACTTTCATGGACAAGTTACAAGACTATACCGACAAGATGGAAGCCCTGGAAGCCGACATGACCGACGCGGAGTACTGGTATTACATCGACGTACTCAATCGCTGCAACGAAAAAATGATCAAAGCTCTTGATTAAGGAAAGAGAAAAAATGTTAGCTATACTGTGGCATCTGTTCTGGTTCGTACTGATACCAGTCAGACTGCTTATCAAATTCTTAAAATGGATATTCTAAAGAGGCGCAATGCCTCTTTGTTTTACTGACTATTTCTTCTTGCTTACCAGATAGAAGGCATAGACCGCTTCCCCTGCCAGCAGAATGAAGAAGGCGATCAGAAGGTAGTAAGGTGTCGTAGTTGAACCGACAAATACGCGATTGAAGAAATCGATCAGGAAATGGATGATCATCAAAGTGAAAAGATCATCGCTTCTGATATAGATAGCCGCAAAGACCAGACCGATCACCGTCGCATATCCGCACTGGACTAGGGTCTGTAAGATCTGACCGCCGACGATATTGGTCAGATGTATCGCTCCAAATAACAGTGCTGAAATAATCATAACTGTTATTGGAGACTTGCCGCTTTCCTTGAGATGATAGATGCTGATCTCACGGAAGATAACTTCTTCAAAGGCAGCCGGAGCGATAGCCTGGATCAGTTCATAACCGCTGGGTACACTGACATGTCCACCTGTCAGAAAACAGTTGACGACATTCCATAAGACAAACAGGAAAGCCGGTAAAGCGATCTTGAGACCGGAGAACTGTTTTTTAAGCCTGAAACAATACAGGAATACCACAAACAAAAAGACTCCGCTTAGGATACGGCTGATAGCCATCGTCGTATCATTATCAAAATACAGGATGCTGGCAGGGATCGAAAAAACGACTGCCAGCACAAAACCTACTACTATCAACAATATCTCAAACAGTATCGGATGTTTTATACCAAATTTCTTCATACTCAGATTCTCCCCTATCCGTTATAAAAGGCATCAACCGATGCCTTGCATGAAAGCTATTCTTCGATGACGCCGATGTTCTCCGGCGAACACAGATAGACGTTCTGATAGATCTTGGCAATCATGCCATCCCTGGCCATGACCACACCGGAGACGAAGTCGATCAGTCTCTGTTTATCTTCAGGGGCCGTATTCTCGGTATTCAAGATGACGGCTCGGCCCTGTTTGATATGATCGCAGACGCTTTGGGCATCGGTGAAGACGAAAGGCTTCATCACGATGATGAAAGAATCGATATCCTTGCGATTGCGGCCATCCTGATAGTCTTTCTGAAAATCAAGATCCTGATCATCTCTTTCTTCTTCTATCTCAGATTCATCGTCATCATACAGCCAGTTTTTAAGGTTATCGAATATTTTCATAAACACCTCACTCTCTTAATATAGTTTTAACATATTTCCCTTCACAAAGCTCAGTTCAAGGCTTTGAAAAGATCTTTAGGTACCATTCCGTCATACCATGCGGGCTGAACTTCCTTCAGGGCAAACAAAACTACTGAAGCCAGATCGTGACTGATATAAGTCTGACTGCTTCCCTGCTTCAACAGACCTTTCTTATCTCCTAAAGCCAGGGTACAAAGCTTCTCGGTCTCAGACTCTCCGCCATGTCCTCCTTTAAGCGTATGACCATGGTCGCTGACACAGATGAATAAAGTGTTTTCAGCCCATCCTTTTTTCTCATAGGCCTCATAGATCATACCCATATAGCCATCGACCTTTTCCATGGCCTCAACATACTCTTTGGCCCCATAGCCGTGTTCATGACCTTCATGGTCGATGCTGTCAAACTGGATAAAGACGATCTTATCATCATAACTGTTCAATCTCTCGATAAGCAATTCAGTTACCTTTCTGTCTATTTCATCGGAAGAGGCATCCTTAGCGCAATAGTCTTCCGCATTGACCTTGGTCATACCCGGAATGTTTTCTTCGATACTGCCATGATTGATCGGCGACCAGTTGACCACCGAATACATCGTGACCTCATGGCTTTCGCCATAGGACTTGAAGAAAGTCGGATACTTATCTCCTTTGTAGTGGAAAAACATCGCCTTGGCATTGGTGACCTGATGCCTTTTAGCCAGTACTCCCGTAAACATCGAAGTCCAGTTGGCACCCGACATCGTCGGATATTCAGCCGTACCATTCAGGTTGATATTGCTGAAGATGCGATCGAAATTGGGCGTCTCACATTCGCTGAAATAGCCGCCCGCCCCATCGCATCCGAAGATAACGACCCTGTCGTAACCTTCAAAAGAAGACACCTGAGCAACACTAGGCACGATACCATCCGAGATCCGATCGGGTTTGTTTAAAGGCAGATTGACGAAATAATTGACATAAAGAAAGCCAACGACCCCAATCAAGACGATCGCCAGCAGTTTGAGTATTGTTTTTAAAGTCTTCTTCTTCATTTATTATCCAGCCTGTCTGATCAGCTCATTGAGCATCTCGACATAGTCTTTTGTAAACCTTTGTGCATCGACATCCAGAGCCACTTTATGCCTCTTTTCTTTCAGATTCAACTGAGCGAAAGTGGCTATCATTCTGCCGTTTTCTTCCACCGTGAGGTTGCAATCGAACCAGTTGGTGATGATCGAAGGATCGTAGCTGGCATAAGCCGCCAAAGGATCGTGCATGGCTCCACCCACATCTTCCGACTTGTATTCGTTGACATAATAGAACCTGGCAATATCGTAAATGTTCTTGCCGGCTTGATTGATCTCAGGCCACTGTTTTATGTCTCCGACTTTGAACATCGTCTTCAAAGTCGCATCCAAAGGTACGATATTGAAATGGATGGAACTGTCAAAGACATACTTCGCCGCCAGAGGATCATCGGCGATATTGGCTTCGCCATAGCGATTCCGGTTGCCCTGTATCGTCAAAGCTCCACCCATGATCGTGATATTGCCCACCATCTTCATGGCCTCTTCATCCTTCTTGATGCATTCGGCAAAATTGGCCAAAGGACCGACAAAGACCAGATGCAGATCTTCCTTGTACTTCCTGGCGGATTCCAGGATGAAATCGACGGCACTTTTATCCTGTACCTTCCCCTTGGGTTCACCCAAATCGACATTGCCGATACCGTTTCTGCCATGAACGCCATCCAGATGCGGACTCTTGTCATAGACGCCTGTCGTCCAGGAATATTCAGCACCCCTGTATACTTTTACGTCATCTCTTTTGAAGTTCTCTAAGATAAGTAAGGAATTCTTGATTGAAAGATCGACGCTGACGTTGCCGAAAGTGGTCGAAACACCCAAAAGGTCGATATCCTTATTGGCCAGGATATAAGAGATAGCCAGTGCATCATCCACACCGGTATCACAGTCTATTATCATTTTCATCTTTGCCATAGCAGTTACCTCTTACCTATATGATAATTGAAAGAGCGCGCTCTTATCATCTAAATTCCAAACAGCAGATTGGCGATAAACATAACTAACGGCAGACTTATTATCGACAGCAGCGTCGAGATACAGACATATTCGACACCCTTCTTGAAGTCTTTGCCATACTGCTGGGCAAAGATCGCCACATTCGAACCCACCGGACAGGCCGCTCCTAACAGGATGGCCATCTTGACGGTATCACTTCCTAACGGCAGGACCCTTAAGACAACCAGGGTCACTAACGGAATGATGATCAGTCTCACCAGACACAGGAAATAGACTTCCTTCTTTCTGATCGCCGTGAGCAGATCACTTTGGGCCAGATAGACACCGGAAGAAAGCATCGCCAAAGGTGTATTGAGCCCCGAAATGGAAGAAAAGATACTGTCAACGATCGAAGGAAGTGAGACATTGCAGAAATAGAGGATGACCCCGATAAGTACCGAAATGATCGCCGGATTTTTGGCGACCTTCTTAAGATCGACAAAAGACCTGTCATCGGTGATCGTATAGACGCCATATGTCCATTGCAAGACACCGATCAGCACGATCATCATGGAAATATAAAAAACCGAATGGGCTCCGAAAGTCGCCTGGACCAAAGGAATGCCGATAAAGCCGGTATTGGAAAAGGCTGCCGCAAATTCACCAATCCTGTCTTTCTTATGAAAAACCAGGAAAGCGATGGCGATCGACAAAGCCATACAGATGATAGCGATCACCAGTGAAGAAAGTAATTCCGCCGTCTTTTCCGGTGTTCTTTCCACACAGAAATTGGAAATGATCAGGATCGGAAAAACGATATTCAGCAATATCTTGCCGATATCCTTGGTCCCCTGATCGCTGATGAACTGCTTTCTATAAGCCAGATAACCGGTAAACATCAGCACATACATGATAAATACCTGTTTGATAAGTATCGTTACGATCTCCATATTTGCTCCTTATTTCTTTGCCTGCCTGACAAGTTCTTTAAACAAAGCCAGATGCCCTTCGTGAGCGATCAGCTCCTCGGGATGCCATTGTACCCCAAGGATGTATCTTTCACCCCTGTTTTCCACTGCTTCGATGACTCCATCTTTAACACTATAAGCCGTAACAAATAAACCATCCGCCACCTTATCGAGAGCCTGATGATGAAAGGAGTTGACCCTGTTTTCATCTTTTAGGATCTCTTTTAGACGACTACCTTCTTCAACTCTAATTTCATGCGTGAACTCTTCACGGGGATATTCCGTCAGAGAATGACGCATCTTGCCCGCCTTAGGCAGATCGATGATCAAAGTACCGCCCATCGCCACATTCAAGATCTGCACGCCTCGGCAGATGCCAAAGACCGGTTTATCCGTTTCGTTGATGAAGTATTTCAATAAAGCCAGTTCCGTCTCATCGCGATAGTCAGAAACTCCGCCAACCGTCTCATCACTCAGCCCGCCATAGACAGCCGGATCGACATCGCCGCCACCCGAGAATATGAAACCGTCAAGTCTGTCGGCCAGTGTTTTCAGATCTTCTTCATTTAAAGAATTGGGAATGATCACAGGAATGCCGCCGCCTGCTTCAACGGCTTTGATGTAGGTATTGGATAGCGTCTGCACATAGCGATGATTGATCTTGGAAACGAGTTTTTCTTCCATATTGCAGCTGACACCGATCAGCGGTTTATTCATAGGGTCTTCCTCCTTGTGGATGCATATTACATCCATTATAGCAGTATGACTTGTTTGTAGAAGAAAGACACTACAAAAAAGGACCCTTAGGTCCTTAAGCTTACTTGCGATTTTTGAAACTGTATACCAGTATCGGTATGATCAGAAGCTGGGCGATGATACCCGGTATCGCGTTGATGAAGGCACCAGCCATAAAAGCCGTCATCGTAAAGGATGAACCGCTTATCGACAGCAGCACGATCTGTGCCAGTCCCCAGACTATCCTGCCCGCCAGCATTGCGATCACCAGGATCAGATAGATCTTAGCTAATTTATCGGTACCGATCTTCTCAGACAAAAGACCGCTGATCAGACCATAGGTCATCAGCTCGAAAGCCATGCCTATCGCCGAAGGAAACATCACCGGCATGCCGAATAATACTGACCTCAACAATGGACAGATAAAACCGACCAAAGCGCCATAGCGCCAGCCACAGAAGAAACCGCACAGAAAGATCGGGAAATGCATCGGTGAAAGCATCCTTCCGATCTGCGGGATCTGGCCCGTGATTAAAGGCAGGATCTGGCCGATCGCCAGGAACATCGCCGCCAAAGTCAGCTTGGTTATTCTATCCTTATTCATTATTCAGTCTCTCAATGATCTCCTTGATACTTAAACCCTTTTCTTCCGCGACCTTCATCAGATCATCGCATTCATATTTGCGTCGATCCACGCCATAACCCGAAGATACTTTACGCCTGATGGTACCGAACTTCGTATCCACTTCCTCTATTTTCCTGTTCAGGATGTAGCGATCCTTGACAGTCTTTCTGATACCGATCGTCGTGGAATGCCTGAAGATCAGTTCGACCATCTCTTCCTCATTATCCGCCGAACACAAGACACTGATCAGATTGCCCGGCCTGTTCTTCTTCATATAGACCGGCGTCACAAAGACTTCGAAGGCCCCTTTTTTTAACAGCGTATCCATCAGAAAGCCGATCTCTTCACCCGTCATATCATCGACATTGAAATCCAGTTCTCTGACCACACCTGAGCAACCTTCATCCGTTTCACCCAGGATAGCCCTGACACAATTGGCCACCGGGAAGTCTTTGGTTCCCATGCCATATCCGACTTTCTTTACCGCCATCGTCGGCATCGTCTTGAATTCCGATACATATGTTTTCAACAAAGCCGCACCGGTAGGTGTACAAAGTTCACCCTCGATGTTTTCCTTGCTGTAGATGGGGACATCCCTCAGGATATAGGCCGTTGCCGGAGCGGGAACCGGCAGGATGCCATGAGCACATCTGACCGTACCCCTGCCTACATGGATCGGCGAAGCGATGATCTTATCGACATTAAGTTTATCTATCAGATAACACACCGCCGTCACATCGGCGACCGCATCCATCGTACCGACTTCATGGAAATGGATCTGCTCTACCGGCATACCATGGGCATGACTTTCAGCTTCCGCTATCAGCGAGTACACATGCATGATCCTGTCTTTAAGTTCATCAGAGATATTCATATGGCCTCTCACGATATGTTCGATATCATGCATACCGGAATGGTGGTGATGATGCTCGTGGTCATGTTCGTGATCATCATGTTCGTGATCATGGTGATGGTGATGGAAAACTTCTTCTTCACCATTCACCAGAACATGCATATGCGTTCCCTGAATACCGCATTTTTCGCTTGTTTCTTTTTGAAATTCCACACCGGGAATACCCAGTTCATTGAGCTCTTTTAAGCACTGTTCAGGATCATCCTGCAGTTCCAGCAAGGCACCCGTAAGCATATCGCCTGCCGCTCCCATATAACAGTCAAAATACAAAGTCTTCATAGCGTTTTACACCTTTCTTTACAAAATAAAGACATACTTCATTTCTCTGCAGAGAAAACATATGTCTTCATGACTAAACTTATATTCTTCCAAACTTTTTAAACATGCTTCCTGCATGTTCAGCTTCGGCTTCAGCCAAGCCCATTATACATGATGGACTTTCTTTCCATCAATCAGTCGATCGGTACATAATCCGGATAGACCGCCGTACTTCTGTCGCCATCCCAGTTGATCGTATCGGCATAGGCCAGACAGGTATCGACATGTTCACTCTTATCACTTAAGCCATACAAGGCGTATTCCCCCGAGACTAAAGCCGGTGCCTCATCGGTCAGCACTACCCAGGGCATATAGGAATCGACCGAGCAGCAATATCCCCCGGAAGGATCGGCCCCATAGAAATCCGAAGCTTTCAGATCATTATAATCGGCATCCGCTCTGTATCCCAACAAAAGGACATAGTGATCTTCGGAAGTCCGGAAACTGTTTTCCGAGCCTGCCGCATGACAATAGGTTCCGGAGACGAAGAAGATGGTGGGTCTTCCTTTATTCAATTCATCGTAAGCTGTTTTTAAGACCTTATCCAAAGGATCAGATAACGCCATATCTTCAAAACCCGCATCCCGCCAGACCGCTCCATAGCCATCGTAGTAGTCGTATGGATCGACCTTGAAACTCTCATCCAGGATCGCCCTGGCATAAGCCAGATTGAAGATGCTGCAGACCCATTCATCCTGGATCCCGATATTCAAGATCAGCCTCCTGTCAAAGTCCAGCATCCTATAAACTACTCTGCCATCCTCTTCTTTTTCTGCAGTTTTATTATCTTCAACAGGGATCTCCTGCTTCTCTTCTTCTTTTACTGTTTCTTCTTTTGTCTCTTGGACAGCGATCGTTTCCTGTACCGGTACCTCTTCTTTTTTGCCTGCTGAAAAACGATACCTGATCAGCGATCCTGAAAGGAAAAACACGAATAAAAGGATCAGTATCTTCTTCATAGTTTCATTATCCTATAACGCAAATCGTTCTTTCAATCCGATCAGTACTTTCTGCTCAAAGCCTCCTCAGCTTCCTTTCTGCTCAACTGATTGTTGTTGAAGGAAGCCATGATCTGCACATCCTTGTCCTTCAAAGTATACAGAAGTACCAGCATTAAAACAGCGACCAGATAACCCAAAGCCGGCAGCAGATTGAACAGCTGCCAGATGCCCTTGACGACTTCAGGGGCCTGTCTGGCCTCATCAGGCAGATCGGAATTATAACCATACAAAGCCAAGGCTCCCAAGGCGATGGAGTTGATCATGGCATTCTTAAGTTTGGAAACAAAAGCCTGCATCGAGAAAGTGATACCGCTGGCTCTTACACCGGTCTTGTAGTTTCCATACTCCACCGTATCGGCGATACACATGTAGGTGATGACCAGATAGAAGGCTCCGCCTACCCCTTTAAAAGCCAGCATGATCATCGAAAGGATCCCATTATCATATCCGACGAAATAACAGATGATAGACATGACGATGGAAAAACCTAAGCCGATCTCCAGGATGAGGACTTTGTCCCACTTCATTATCATTCTGGGCAAGAGTATCGTGATCGCCAGCATCGGGATCGCACCCATGGCCGTGATGATCGTCGCATAGGCTTCAGATTCAAAACAGTTTCGTGCCAGTATCAAAGCCAGTACCTGTTCTATCGAGGTACAGCCTATCACCAGCATCACTCCCAGCATCACCATCAGATAGCGGTTGCCCTTGAGATAGGTGATGATCTGACTTAAGTGATAACTCTCTTTGTCCTGCTTACTGTGATTGCGTTCCTTGGCACAGAGGATGAAAGGCCACATGACCCCCGCTCCAACAACCGAAAAGATCACGGCCGTCGGACTCCAGCCCAAATAAGGTCTGACTACCGGTACCAGGATGGCTGCCACGGCACCACCCAGGATACCACCCAGTTTGCCATCAGAGACCAGCTTGCCTCTTTCCTGAATATTGCCTGTCATCTCCACCGGCATCGCATAGATCGGTGCATCCAGCATCGTATAAGCTCCATCAAAGATGATATAGGCAATAACAAACCAGATCATCTTCACGTTATCCGTCAGCTTCTCCGGTATCGCAAATAAGACGATGATACTGAAACCTATCAGCAAGGATCCCAGCTTGATCCAGGGCAAAAAACGTTCCTTCTTGGAAATGACCTGTCTGTCTACCAGATAACCGAACAGTGCATCATTGACCGCATCCCAGATCTTGGGACCGATGATCATCAGCGAAGCATCCGAAGCATCGATGCCGATATCCAAAAGATAGGTGGAGATCAATCCCGCAAACATCCACAAAAGATTCTGGCCAAAGAAATATAAGCCATAGAATAAATGTTCTTTTTTTGACGCCTGATTTTCCTTATCCATCTTTCACCTGTATGTCAAAATAACCGGTACCGCTCTTTCCAGTTCCCGATCATCTTCCTTGTTTCTATCCGTTAAACGCAGAAAACGCTCATCCTCAAGCAGGATCTGCGCCGAACCCCCGCCATCCAGATTGACCGCATTGACCAGTCCTACGTCTTCGCCGATCATCGCCATTTCACTAAGCGATGCCCCGGCACTCTCCAATCCCTTTTGATGTCCGAACTTCCCCGGACCTTCCGCCCACACAATAACGGGCTTATCATCCTTATCGGACCCTAACAGTATCCTGGCTGCCCTGCTTTTCTTGTAGTTCAAAGGATACAGTGAAGGCGGAAAACTGATCGATCCGATCTTTCTCAGATCATAAAACGGTGAAAGGAAAGCTTCACTTCTTATACCATCCACAATGGCGCTGCAGCCTACCTGCACGCCGAAGCGATATCCTTCCAGTCCTTTATATTCCACCTTGTCACCCGGCTTTATATCATGTCCCTTTTCTACGCGCAAAACAAAACCGGAAGAAGGCACTTTACAGGCACCGTTTCTCTTAACGGCTTTTACTTCATCGCCGATGATCACGATATCGTCTTCATCACTTTCATCACTATTTCGATAATATGGTCTTTCAAAAATCTTTCCTGTAATTTCTTTCCCATTGATGAAGATCTTAAGTTCCTCAAGTTTAACTTTCCTGATCGAGACTTTTCCTGCTTCATCCACCAGTAAAGCTTCTCTTTCAAATAAGGGTGGACTGATGATCTTTCCATCCTTGACCATCAGACCCAGCGGTGTCCCCAAAAGGTCATAGACTGTAGCCACATCAATGAAGTCCATGATGAAGAAAGAGGAATTGACCTTGACCTGTCCTGCACACTGTGACATGAAACCGCAGTCGTGGGAGACCGGGATGATCTTAGTCGCCTTTCTTTTCCCGGAGACTATTTTCACAAGACCCTTTTCTTCCAGTTTCTTATAAAAAGACTCGATCTTTTCATCCCTGAAGATCGGTTTTTTATCGCTTATCTTAACACCTTCATTCATAGCGATCGATGCTTTAATGAAAGGATCGTTTATTTCGCCATATTTATCTTCAACATCAGGTATTTCTATTTCTTCATCTTCCGGCAGTGTAAATAAGACGATCTGGGCGAAGATGTAGGGAAAGGAAGCGATGATGTAATGTTCATAGATATAACAGAACTGCTTGA
This sequence comes from Erysipelotrichaceae bacterium, assembly GCA_017432895.1. GTDB lineage: Bacteria > Bacillota_I > Bacilli_A > Erysipelotrichales > Erysipelotrichaceae > Colivicinus. The sequence continues at coordinate 12,614 of JAFRIG010000044.1, forward strand.
AGGCCTCGATAGAATACTTCGGCCTTACAAAACAAAGATCGTTCCAGCTATCCAAAGAAACGATCTGTGTTTTGATGATCTCATTATCTTTCTGTTTATATGTCCTTAATTCGCTTTCCATTCTTCAAGATTATTATTTCAAATTATCCTGATGAATTAAAGGATATAGCTCATAGAAAATTGTAAAAATACCGTTAAGAATTTGATGATCAGCAAAGACTTTAAACAGTCTGTTTTTTATAAATTCTTTTGAAAAAGAAATTCGAAACCGCAGCTATAGCAACCCCTCCGCCATCAGCATTTCCAGTACCTTTGCTTCTCTCTCCAGCATCAAAGGATGCGCTTTGTCTGCCTGGCGATTCTTTCTGATGGCGGCAAGAGCTTCCACATATTCAAGGGTATAGGATTCTTCTTTCTCATAATCATCCAGCTGCTGCTCTGAAAGATTATCCATAACTTCACAAAGATAATAGTAATTATCCTGAACAAAACATTCCGTTGGATCGTATTCGCTTTTCTCGATCCGATGCACGAATCCATATTCCTTAATCGAATCAGGAATAACCTCAAGACCGGCTTCTTCTCTGGTCTCCCGTATCATGGCTTCGATTGGATCTTCTTTGTTTTCAATTCCTCCCCCGGGAAATTTGTAGTGATCAAATTTTACACTGTAAACCATAGCGACTCTGCCATCTCTGATGATGATACTTCTGGCGGAATCACGCTTAAAAACATGCGTGCATTGATCATAATCCTTTTTATCCATTTCAAACAGTAATCTCATTTGTCATGTCCTCATAAATGGTGTTTTCTCTATCTCAATCTCAAATTATTTAAGCAATATTTATAACTTGAATATTACAAAAGAAGTGTTAAGATAAAAGCGTAAAAAGGTGTGTTGGCCTTGCTGTCGGCAGACCTTTTTCTTTTTTTCTGTTTGGAAAGAAAAGATCGCTCCGGGAATCCTACCCTTAGACGATCTCTAGAAAACAATATGATTTTTTGTTCAACCCCTACTTTAAAACGATGAGAGCCGTAAGTCTGCAATCTTCTTTAAATGGATTGCTTATGCCATGGCCATGGCCATCTTCACAGATCATGACATCACCGACACCGACTTCATATTCATTGCCGTCGTCATTGTAGATAGCTCTTCCTTCATTGATCACAAAGATCTCTTCTTCACCCTCGTGTTCATGATACCCGATACCGCAGTTTTCTTTCAGCAGCATTTGCGCATACAGCCGGCTTTTTTCATACATGTCTTCTTTAGAACAGACATCCTTGATAAGTACTGAACCAGGACCGCCTCTCATTGCCACTCTTTCGCTGATCTTTCTTTCATTATCTTTAATGATCATTTCCCGCCTCCTATATAGCTTATAATTTTATTATAGAGGAACTTTAACCATGAAACACTACATGCCAACAAAGATACTCTCCGGTATCGACATCCTGAAAAAGAATAAAGACGTCTTCACAAAATACGGAAGCTCCTGTCTGATCATCACCTCGCCCCATTCCGGTAAGGCCTCCGGTGCTTTAGGTGATCTTCAAAGCATCTTCAATGAGCTTTCCCTCACCTTTAAGATCTTTGACCAGATAAGAGAAAATCCCAGTGTCGCCTCCTGCATTCAAGCCGGACTTATGGCCTATGAAATGAAAGCCGACTATATCATCGGTGTCGGTGGCGGATCGGTCCTGGATGCCGCCAAAACCGCTGCGGTCGTCGCCAATAACCCAGAACTCGACGAGCCGGCCATCTATAAACTCAGCTGGACCAATAAACCACTTCCTTTGATCCTGATCGGCACCACCGCAGGTACCGGATCGGAAGCCACCTATGTCTCAGTCATGACTACAGACAAGGGCATGAAGAAGTCAATCCACCATGAAGATCTCTATGCCTTGTATGCCTTCGGCGATCCCCGCTATACGATCTCCCTGCCGGAAAAAGTGCGGATCTCTACGGCTATCGATGCTTTAGCTCATCTTCTGGAATCCTACTTCAACAACAACGCCGATGATATCTCCATCGCCTATTGTCTGCAGGGTATCAGGCTCTTATATCCTGAACTAAAGAAAATGGCCAATAAGGAAGAACTTAGCCTCAAAGATCTGCAGACGATATACGACGCCTCGATCTTAGGCGGACTGGCCATCAACAGGACCGGCACAGTCTTTTGCCATACCCTGGGCTACTACTTCACGGAAAACTACCATCTGTCTCATGGCTTTGCGTGTGCTCTATTCACCAATGATCTCTTGGATTATGAAAACGAGAATCACAAAGATTACTCCGATAAACTATATGACACCTTACAGATAGACAGGCAAGAGCTTAAACAGACGATATCTTCGCTGTTGCCCGACTTTGGCATCAAGCTAAGTGAAGAAGAGATCAAAGCTATCCTGCCCCGTTATGAAAACAACGGTTCCGTCAGAAACACCTACGGAACCATGAACATCGACGATATCGAAATAGTGTTATCCAGACTCGGATAACACTTTTTAAATCAGACCGTAATGTTTTAAGCCCAGATAGACACCATCCTCATTGATATCGGAAGTGATATATTCGGCTGCCTGCTTAGTCAGATCCTGACCATTGCCCATGGCGATGCCATGGCCTGCCGCCTTCATCATACAGACATCGTTTAAACCATCCCCAAAGGCATAGGTATCGTTTATATCCACACCAAGTTTTCCAGCCACCGCCTTTAAGGCATCACCCTTGTCGGTGCCGAAGACACTCATATCGGCACTGGGATGAGGACCGTGAGGATTGAGGATACAATAGTTTTCTAAAGCCTTCCTGATCCTTTCGCAGTGTTCACTGTCAAAGAAACAGATATCGAAGTTGTAGTATTCTTTATCTTCATCGATATGCCATTTCAGATAGCCGGGATCACCGACTTCCTTCATCAGTTCATAAAGCTCCTCAGGTCCTTCGTAATAGCCATTGTTCTTGTCATGGAAAACAAAACCGGCATTCTCTTCCCTGAGGATCTTCATGATCTTTCTGAACATTTTCTTTTCCAACGGTGCATCAAAAATGACCTCATCGCGATAATAAGCCAGTCGGCCATTGTTGGTGATGAAACCATCGGCATATTCCCCAAAATTGGCTCTAACATAATGGACATTCCTCCCCGTACAGATAAAGACCAGATCGCCCTTTTCCCTGAGCTGTCTGATCCCTTCTTTGGCGCTGTCCGGTACGTATTTGCCTAAAGCCAGTGCTCCGTCGATATCGAAAAATGCCAGATGCATGAAAGATCCTTCCCTATCCTCTTTTATAATAACCCAGACGCAATATCAACAGGCAAGATATGAAAGATATATCCGGTAGAAAATACACGAAACGGGAAAGAAGTGGACAGCCTTTTAAAAAAGCTTGTGAAGCGACTATACGCTATGATAAATTAAAATCGAATCAGGAGGAAACATTATGAGCAGATACGATACAGACTTCAGCAAGATGGGTTATGACACCAGAGCCGTCAAAGCCGGTGAAGGACCCGATCCCGTTACCAGAGCCCTCAATACGCCGATCTATGAAACTTCGACCTACGGCTATGAAACCGCCGAACAGTACGATGAAATGCTGGCAAGAGGAGCCGAATGGGAACCCGATATCTACATCTATTCAAGGACTACCAATCCCACGACCAATGCTTTGGAAAAGAAGGTTATGGCCATGGAAAATGCGGAAGATGCCGTCATCTGTTCCTGCGGTATGGCAGCCATCTCCAACGCCTTATTATCCAATCTGAACGCCGGTGACCACGTCATCTGCTCCGACGATACCTTCATGTGCACTTCCAGCATGTTTGCCGACATCCTGCCGGCCAAAGGCATTGAGACCTGCCGAGTCGAGATCCTGAACCTGGAAAACATCGAAAAGGCCATGAAGCCTAACACCAAAGTCGTCTACCTGGAAGCTTTATCGAATCCGCAGCTCAAGCTTGCCGATATTCCCGCTATCGCCAAGATCGCCCATGACCATGGCTGCAAGTTCATTGTCGACAACACCTTCCTGTCCCCGATCGTCATGAGGCCTCTGGACTGGGGTGCCGACATCGTCGTCCATTCCGGTACCAAGTACTATTCCGGACATGGCGATGCCCTGTGCGGTATCGTTGCCGGCGGCAAGGAAGACATGGACAGAGTCCGTTACTACTACGACAACTTCGGATCCCATATTTCACCATTTGATGCCTGGCTGGTCCTGCGTTCCATGCGTACGATGCCGTTGCGTGTCGCCAGACAATCCGAAAATGCCCTGGCCTTAGCCAAGTGGTTTGAACAAAGACCTGAGGTCGACTTCGTCACCTATCCGGGCCTTGAAAGCCATGGTCAGCACGAACTGGCTTCCAGGATCTTCGTCAACGGCTTATATGGCGGCATGTTATGTGTACACTTAAAAGGCGGCCATGAAGAGATGTGCAAGTTCGCCGATGCCACCAAGATCCCGCCGATCGCTACCAGCCTTGGCGATGTCGTCACGCTGATGTTCCCGAAGACGGCCTACAACAACCTGATCAGGATCTCTGTCGGTTGTGAAGATGTCAACGATCTGATCGCAGACTTCACACAGGCTTTCGAATAGATGTAAAAGAACATTAGTAGACTGTTATTAAAATATTTTAAATAAATTAAAACGAAAAATACCACGATTCCCGTAATATCGAAAATCGTGGTTTTTTTATTTCAATTATTCTTTCAAAGAAAAGATCCGGTTAGTCCAGATCTTCTCCATTGCTTGCTATAACTTTTTTATACCAGTAGAAGGAATCTTTACGGTACCTGTTGAAGCTTCCGTTTCCATAATCATCGGAATCGACATAGACGAAACCATAGCGTTTGCCCATCTCACCGGTTGAAGCCGAGATCAGATCAATGCAACCCCACCAGGTATAGCCAAACAGATCGACACCATCTTTGATAGCCTCATCCATAGCTTTGATATGAGCTCTCAGATAGTCGATGCGATAAGGATCATGGATCTCGTTATTTTCTTCAAGCTTATCAAAAGCTCCCAGTCCGTTTTCCACTATCAGCAAAGGAATCTGATATCGTGCATAGATCTCATTCAATGTGAAACGAAGGCCTTCCGGATCGATCTGCCAGCCCCATTCCGAAGACTCCAGATAGGGATTCTTGGCCCCTCCCAACAGATTGCCCGAGGCCAGAGCTACATCAGGATTTACCGTGACGCAATTGGTCTGATAATAGGACAAGGAATAGAAATCGACTGTGCCTTCTTTCAGATAAGCTTTGTCTTCTTCCGTGATGTTCAAGCTGATTCCGTTTTCTTCCCAGAAGCGCTTGGCATAATAAGGATACTCGCCTCTTACCTGTACATCGGCACAGTAGTATTGCATATCACGCCAGTTCTTCTGATACAGCAACATGTCTTTGGGATCGGGAGTCAAAGGATATACCGGCATCATAGCTATCATGTTGCCGATCTTGAAATCAGGGTTGATCTTATGACCTTCGATCACTGCTCTGGCCGAAGCTACAAACTGATGATGAAGTCCCTGATAGCGTTTGTTTATGTCATCCACCTGATCCAGGAAATTCCTGGTCCCTTCGTTGCGGATACCCAGTGACATATAGTTGCCCAAAGGCAGACAACCGCAGTTGATCTCGTTGAAAGTCAGCCAGTATCGAACATCTTCCTTATAATATTCAAAGACCGTTTTGGCATATTTCACAAACATATCGATGACACGCCGATCAGCCCAGCCGTTGTATCTGTTCGTCAGTTCCACCGGCATCTCATAATGCGAAAGAGTCACGACGGGTTCGATACTGTATTCCTTTAAGGTCTTAAAAACATCCTTATAGAAATCCAGTCCCTGTTGATTCGGTGTTTCTTCTTCGCCGGTCGGATAGATCCTGGTCCAGGCTATCGACATCCGATAAGCCTTGAATCCCATCTCAGCCATCAATGCGATATCTTCCCTATAGTGATGATAGAAATCTGAAGCAACACGATTGGGGTAATAAAGGCCTTCTTCACTCTGTTTTGAGATGATACGCGGTGAAGAATGAGTTCCGTTACTCAAAAGATCGGCAATGCTTACGCCTTTGCCCCCTTGTCCGAAACCCCCTTCGACCTGATTGGCGGCTGTTGCGCCGCCCCATAAGAAATTACTTGGAAAAGACATCATACCTCCTTAAGTGAAGATACAGACGCTCGGCGTCTGTATCTTCATGATTAATTATTTTTCTTCTCTGTAAAGGATCCAGGTAGCAATGAAAGTTGCGACCATGCCAATGATAGTTGCGACGATCATCATCGTCAGATTGCTCGGATTGCTTGCGGAAGCAAACAGCGGCAAAGCGATGATCGAAGAAGCACCGGCGAAAGCCTGGATGGCACACTTGAACAGGCCGGCAGCGCAACCGCCGATCGCCGAACCGATCATGGCACCGTATAAAGGTGTCTTGTATTTGAAGTTGACCGCATACATGGCCGGTTCCGTGACACCGGCAACGATGGCCGTTACCGCCGTTGAAAGACTTGTAGACTTGATCTCGGCGCTCTTTGTCTTTAAAGCGACTGCCAGTGCGGCAACACCCTGGTTGATGTTTGAGATGATCAGAGCCGGGAAGAAAATAGGCTCATAACCGATATTGGGATCAGTAAGCATCTGTAACAGATAAGGAACGAAGGCGCCATGCATACCAGTCATGATGACAAACGGCATGATCGCGGCAAATAATGCAACGCCAACGAAACCGATCGTATTATACAGCCAGAGAACGAAAGCACTTAAGTACTGACCAAGGAAGGAACCGACCGGACCTAACAGGCAATAGGCCAGCGGGATCATCACCAGGATCGTGCAAAGAGGTTCCAGAACGGATCTGAGGATCTCCGGAGAATGCTTCGCAAAGAACTTCTCGATCGGAGCCATGACGGCACAGCTCAGGATGATCGGAATGATCGTGCTGGAGTAGGAATTGGAATATACCGGGATACCTAAGAAATTGAAACCGGAACCGTTAGCGAAGCTGGGATATACCAGCATGCCGCCGATGACCATGCCCAGACCCTGATTGGCTCCGAACTTCTTGGCAGCGAAAGCACCGATGATGATAGGCAGGAAATAGAAACCTGCATCACCCGCAAAAGACAGCAGCTGATAGGTTCCGCTTGCCGCATCCACACCAAGCATATCCGCAAAGATCAGGATGACCTTGATCATACCACAGCCGATCAAAGCCGGAATAAAAGGTGTTAAGGAACCGGAGATACCGTCAAACACTTTATCAACGATACCTTTGAAGCCCTTGGCACCGACAGCTTCATCGACATTCTCATCGATCGCCTTTTCCATCTGCAGACCGTTCTTGTCGCAGATTTCCTTATAAACATCACCGACTGCCTGACCGATAATGACCTGCAGCTGTCCGTTCTGCCATTGCGAACCCAGGACACCTTTAAGTTTATCGATCGCATCCTTGTCGGCTTTCTTTTCATCTTTAAGATTGAATCTTAATCTCGTAACACAGTGCGTAAAGAAAGAGATATTGTCTTTACCGCCCACCAGATCAACGATATTCTTGCTGATCTCATCATAATTTGTTGCCATATTATTCTCCTTTTTCGTCAATATGATCTTGTTTCTTCTGATTTCGACAGTCTCGATACCCGGAAGTTCTTCGATCTCCTTAAGCGGTACCAGTCCACTGTCTTTGACAATAATAAAGACCTTTCCGTTATTTTCTTTAACCGATACGATATTACTGTCGTTTTCAAAATAGGTCTGAATCTTATAATCCATGATCAATTCAATAATCTGTTGATGTGCAGCATCAGATACAGCGTCTCATCCTTGTTGCAGTTCCAGCCCCAGGTGCCTTTAAAATAATTGGTGATCTTCAAGGCACATTCGTAGATCTGCGGATACTCCTTAGCCAGCGTATTGAGCATCATTCCGTTTTTGACTTCACTGTCTGCGTCGGTCTCAAAACGCTGAACCAGATACATGAGATGCTTGATGTAACGGGAGTACTCATAGGATGTCTTATCCATTTTCATTTTCATCGTCTCTTCAATGAGCCGATCGACTTCCGCGACGATCCGGGCATCCCTGATCACTTTAGTGGCATTGTTGGTGCCTTTTTCGCTGTTGATCAGATGCAAAGCGATGTTTACAGCCTCCGATTCGGGAAGCATGATACCCGCTTTTTCTTCCATCAGTTTCAAAGCCTTCTTTCCGATCTCGTACTCTTTCTGATAAAGATACTGGATATCGTAGGATATTATGGCTGTGAGATCGATGCCGCTCCTCAGTCTTTCCACGGCAAAATTCAGATGATCGGCCAGCGTGAAAGCGAAGTTGGGACTGAGCTCCATCTCCATTTCCGTTTCGGCCACATCCGCGATCTGCGCAGCGACTTCTACGATCTCATCGGGAATGTTCGCGATCACTCCCTGATATTGCGGCTCGATATCATAGAAAGTCCTTTCGATCTTGGAAAGATCTTCCAGTTCGTAAGGTACGGCAGGAAAACCTATTCCTTTGCCAAAAACAACGATCTCTCTTCCCAGCGAGTCTAATGCTACCGCA
>JAFRIG010000045.1 GCA_017432895.1 Erysipelotrichaceae bacterium
AAGAAATCACCATTTCTGGGTAACAAGGAGAACAAGATCTCACTGAGCCAATTCTGTTAACCATAACAGAATTATATAGCCTTAGGACTGAACACAAGATTGATAGGATTAATATCCCTATCTGGAAAAAATTATACGAGGAGAAAATCCATGAAAAAGCCGTTTTCCGCAACTTCGATCGTTTCCGGAAGCTCTTTGTTTTCCTTTCTCACGATCTTTTTAATTACTGTCCGTACTTTGACTTTTTTTCTTGTGTGATCTCTTCCTTAATTACATTTTCTTCCTTATCCATTTCGTTCTCCTTTACCTGGGAAATCATGCATCAGATAAAAAATATTATTTTTGGTTTTTTATATGATAAAAAACGATTTTCTTAAGAAAAATATAACCTGTTTAACATTTGTTTATCTACAGCTGTCAACAAAAAGAGAAGAGTTATCCTTCACTCTTCTCTTCTTCATTGTTTTCGGTTTCTTCTTCGCTGTGGTTCATCAGGCTGACGGCCGAGACGAAGGTGCCTTCCTGCGGTTTGATCAGTCTGACACCCTGAGTTGCACGACCCATCGTCGAGACTTTCTCCAGATGTATCCTGATAATGATGCCGTCGTTGGTCATGATCAAACAATCCTCGTCGCCGTTAACGGCTTTCAAGGCCACCAGATCACCATTCTTTTCATTGATATTGATGGTCTTGACGCCTTTGGCACCTCTGGAAGTCAGACGGTACTCGTCGACCGGTGTCTGCTTGCCATAGCCGTTTTTGGAGACGACCAGTATCTTGGATCCTTCCGCATCAGTACACATGCCGATGACTTGCGAATCGTCGACATTCATACCCTTGACGCCGGTCGCGTTTCTGCCCATCGGTCTGACGCCTCTTTCATCGAACCTTACGGCCTTGCCGTTGGCGGCACCGATGATGATCTGGGAATCACCCAGTGTCGGTCTGACCGCGACAAGTTCATCATCTTCTTTCAAGGAGATGGCGATCTTGCCGTTTTGTCTGATGGATTCAAATTCGGATGCCGGTACCCTCTTACACAGACCGTTCCTGGTCACAAAGAACAGGTAGCCTTTGACTTCCCATTCACGGTTGATCGGTACCATCGCCTTCACTTTTTCATCTTTATCAATATTGATGATATTGATGACCGGAATACCTTTGGCGTTACGGGAAGCTTCCGGAATGTTGAAGCCTTTGATACGATAGACCTTTCCTTTATTGGTAAAGATCAGCAGGAAGTCGTGAGTCGACATCGTGACGTTCTGGTCGACGACGTCATCTTCATTGAGACTCATTCCCTTGACACCGCGTCCGCCTCGATTCTGCAGACGATAGGTATCGATCGGCAGACGTTTGACATAGCCGTTGTTGCTTAAGGAGATGATGACATCTTCCATCGGGATTAGATCTTCATCTTCCATGGAGATCTCACCTTCAATGATTTCGGTCCGGCGCTTGTCACCGTATTTGTCTTTGATGGCTGTCAGTTCATCTTTGATGATCTGAACGACGCGGGAATGGTTGGCCAGGATATCTTTAAGATCTTCGATCTCAATATACAGTTCTTTCAGTTCATTGATGATCTTTTCTCTAGAGAGACCGGTCAATCTTCTTAGCTGCATATCCAGGATGGCTTTACCTTGGATATCATCGATGCCGAATTCATTATTCAAATTAAATAAGGCTTCTTCATCATCATGAGAATTCTTGATGATCTCGATCACGCGGTCAATATTATCCAAAGCGATCTTCAAGCCTTCCAATAAGTGAGCGCGCTTTTCATCTTCATTGAGATCATACTGCGTCCTTCTTCTGATGACTTCAATCTGATGATTGATGTAGCACTTGATGATTTCTTTTAACGACAGCTGCATCGGTCGGTTGTCAACCAAGACGTTGTTGTTGATACCGAAGGATGATTGGACCGGTGTCAATTTATACAACTGATTCAGAACAACTTCCGGTTGAACATCTTTCTTTAATTCGATCTCGATCCTGATACCGTTACGGTCGTTGGAAAGGTCTTTGAGTTCGGAGATACCATCGATGATCTTTTCTTTAGCCAGCTGATGGATCTTTTCGTACATCACCAGTTTATTAACCAGGTATGGTATTTCCCGGATAATAATTTTATGTTTGCCCTGGTGCATATCTTCGATCTCAACTTTCGATCTGACGATGATCGAGCCTCTGCCGGTCTCGTAGGCCTGACGGATACCGGATCGTCCGACGATGTAGCCACCGGTCGGGAAGTCCGGTCCCGGGATCTTTTCCATCAGTTCGATAGTTGTGATCTCAGGATTATCCATGACGGCGATGATGCCGTCGATCGTTTCACCCAGGTTGTGGGTCGGCATGTTGGTCGCCATACCGACGGCGATGCCCATTGAACCGTTTACTAACAAGTTAGGGAAGCGGCTGGGTAAGGCTACCGGTTCCTTATGTCTGGCATCGTAGTTGTCACGCCAGTCGACCGTCTCTTTTTTGATGTCCTGTAATAATTCCAGGGAAATCTTAGACATGCGGGCTTCGGTATATCGCATGGCTGCTGCCCCATCACCATCCAGGGAACCGAAGTTTCCATGGCCATCGACCAGTGGATAACGATAGGAGAAAGGCTGAGCCATTCTAACCATCGTCTCATAGATCGCCGTATCGCCATGAGGGTGGTATTTACCCATGACTTCACCGACGATGTTGGCGGACTTGACATGGGGTTTATCAGGCAGGAAGCCGGCATCATACATGGCCCAGAGTACTCTTCTGTGGACCGGTTTCATACCATCTCTGACATCAGGCAGAGCACGGTCGATGATGACGGACATTGAGTAACTTAAAAAGTCTTCTCTCATTTCCGAAGAGATATTGACTTCTTTCATGTTGCCGTGATTGAAAAATCTGTTATCTAATTCTTCCATGAGTTTCCTTTCTAAATATCAAGATTCTTGACGAAGTGGGCGTTTTCAACAATGAAGTTTTTACGCGGTTCAACTTCATCACCCATCAGCATCGAGAAGACGGAATCGGCGTCGATCGCATCTTCGATCGTTACTCTCTTTAAGGTCCTGTGTTCCGGATCCAGGGTAGTCTCCCAGAGCTGACTGGCATCCATTTCACCTAATCCTTTGTATCGCTGGATGTCATATCTTTCATCGCCGAAATCGCGTTTGGCGAGTTCAAGTTCTTCATCGGAGTAGCAGTACCTGAGAGTCTTTTGACCTTTGTAGAGTTTATATAGTGGTGGCATGGCAATATAGACGTAGCCACCTTCGATCAAAGGTTTAAAGAAGCGGTACAGGAATGTCAGCATCAGTGTGGAAATGTGCTGGCCATCGACATCGGCATCGGTCATGATGACGATCTTGTGATAACGCAGTTTAGAGACGTCGATATCATCGCCAAAACCACAGCCGAAGGCCTGGATCATCATTCTGATCTCGGCGTTGTCGAAGATCTTATGGACTCTCGCTTTTTCTACATTGAGGATCTTGCCTCTTAAAGGCAAAACGGCCTGGAAGTTGGAATCTCTGCCTTGCTGGGCGGAACCGCCGGCGGAATTACCCTCGACGATGTAGATCTCACAGATCGAGGCATCGCGAGAAGCACAGTCTTTTAATTTGGTCGGCAGGTTGCCGGAACCGAAGTCATCCTTACGGCGGACATTCTCTCTGGCTTTCTGGGCGGCGATGCGGGCTTCGGAAGCCGACTTGGCTTTTTCGATGATGATCTTGGCGACATCCGGATTTTCCAGAAGATAACGTTTCATGAAGTCACCAAAGATCTTATTGACGACGGGTCTGACTTCCGCATTACCTAATTTACCCTTGGTCTGACCTTCATATTGGGGATCGGGGTGTTTGACGGAGATGATAGCCGTCAGGCCTTCCCTGAGGTCATCATTGGTCAGGTTGGGATCATCTTTTTTAATTAAGTTGTTGTCGCGGGCGTAGCTGTTGATGACTCTGGATAAGGTCTGTCTGAAACCATCCATATGCATACCGCCATCCGGAGTAAAGATATTGTTACAGAAGGAATAGACTTTCTCGGTATAGGAAGTGTTATATCTTAAAGCTACTTCCACAGCGATCGAAGTACTGTTATCGACACCGTCACAATACAAGACATCTTCAAATAATTTGGTCTCCCCGGCATCTAAAAATTCAACATATTCCTTGATACCGCCTTCGTAGCAGAAGGAGTGGGAACCTTTTAATTCATCTTCCTTATTCCAGTTGAAGATCAGATGAATACCTTTGTTGAGGAAGGCCATCTGTCTGATCCTTTCAAAAAGAGTCCTATAATCATAGACCGTTCCTTCTTTAAAGATCTCAGGATCAGCCTTGAAACGGACTAATGATCCTCTTTTATCAGGAGCACAGGTACCGATCTCTTTTAAAGGTTCGTCGACTTTGCCGCCATCTTTAAAACGGATGAAATAGACTTTGCCGTCTTTGTGGATCGTTACTTCCAGCCATTCCGATAAGGCGTTGACGACGGAAGCACCGACACCATGTAAACCACCGGAGACTTTGTAGGCTCCCCCGCCGAACTTGCCGCCGGCGTGTAAGACGGTAAAGATCGTCTCAACAGTTGAAACACCGGTCTTAGGGTGTATTTCCGTCGGCATGCCACGGCCGTCATCTTCGACGGTCACAACGTCGTTGTCATCGACACTAACTTCGATCCTGGTCGCATAGCCGGCCAGAGCTTCATCTACGGAGTTGTCGATTATTTCCCAGACCAGGTGATGCAGACCGGTAGCGGAAGTGGTACCGATATACATGCCGGGTCTTTTTCTGACAGCTTCAAGTCCTTCCAGGACCTGTATATCTTCAGAAGTATAATTGTCATGATCAATACTTGTATTAGACATCTTATTCCTCCTTTAATTCGATCAATTTATATTGTTTTCGGATATCAAGATCGTTGATATCAGTGTTGGTAATGATGACCTGGGTATCTTCAGGAATGATATTCAATAATCTTTCCTGATTATCCTTATCCAGTTCCGAGAGGATATCATCCAGTAAGACGATCGGAGTCTTGTTGGTCATATATTGGATGTATCTCATTAAGGCAAACTTGAAGGCGATCAGAACCATCCTTTTTTGACCTTGCGAAGCAATGGAATTAAGTTCATAGCCATCCATATAGAAACTGTAATCATCATGATGGGGACCGAAAGTTGTGTAGTGATAGTAGTCATCCTTTTCTTTGGATCTTTCCAGTTCATCATTGACTTTTTCGATCTCACAGCACTTCTTATAGACCACTTCGATCTTTGTCCTTTTATTGGAGATCAGATAGTAGATATCGGAGATATAGCGGTTGATAATCACAAAGAAACCCTGTCTTTCCTGGATGATGATCTTTATAAGTGGAACCATCGATTCATTGATCACACTTAATAACAGTTCATCCTTTTCCAGTTCTTTTAAAAGCTTGTTCTTATCTTTTAATAAGGAATTGTATCTTAAAAGAGCCTGGATGTAGGAAGTTGAAACTTTGGAGACTTCGATATCCAGCAGTTTTCTTCTTTCACTTGGTGATTGGGTGAATAATTCCAGATCGGAAGGTTTAAAAAGGATGGCATTGACCTTACCGATAAATTCCGAAGTCCTTTTGACTAGATCATTGTCGATATAAAGTGATTTATTCTTTTTATTGATGACTACTTTATATTCCTTGTCTTCGGTATTCAGACAGATCCTGGCAAACTCCGCTCCTTTTCTGATCAGATCGCTGTCATTGTTGCTGCGATAGGACTTGGTGTTGGAGACAACAATGATGCTTTCCAGGATATTGGTCTTGCCGGTACCGTTTTTACCGGTGATGATATTGAGATGCGGATCGAATTCGAAAAAGCTGCGGCGATAGTTGCGATAGTCGTTGAGTCTGATGGCTTTTACCGGCATATCTCATAGACCTTTCCGGCCGTTTTGATCAGATCTCCTTTATACAATTTACGACCTCTTCTGTCATCTTTCTCGTCGTTGACGAGTACTTCATTTCCCTTAAGAAAAAGCTTCGCTTCCCCTCCGGAAGAGATGATATCAGCCAGTTTCAGGAACTGTCCCAGTGTCACATATTCATCTTTGATTTCTACTTTTACAATTGTGGCCATATTCCCCTAAATTATAACATTTTTGACCTTATATTGCCATTCCTGCGGCCTTACAAAAAGGATGTATCTTACCTAATAAAAAAATAAATCCGTCTTAAAACGGATTTATTTGGCTTTATTTTTGATTTTTTAATTTTTAGCGGTATGTTCTGACCGGAGAAATCAGCTGGATCAGGGAATCATCTCCTTCTTTCTTGATGACCATCGGTTTGAGTTCGCCACTGAAGTTGATCGTGACTACTTCCCCATCAATAGCCTTCAAGGCATCCTGCAGATATTTGCCGGAACAGGAGATCTCCAAAGGAGATCCTTCATAGGAAATGACAGCGATCCTTTCAAAAGATGAAAGCATCGTCTGATTGGTGGAAGTCAGTTCGATCTTTTCACCATCGATACTCATTTTGATCGTATTCTTGCCATCAGTCTTGATGAAGGAAGCTCTATCAACTGCTCTTGAAAGTTCCTTGGCGGAAACGGTCAGTTTCTGACCAAAGGACAACGGGATAAGTCTGGCGATATCAGGAAATTCATCATCAAGGAGTCTGGTCTCGATGATCGAATCGCCAAACAGGAACGAGATCTTTTGATTGTCGATCGCGATCGTTACTTCTTCTTCATTGACGATCGCATGACATACTTCATTCAAATACTTGGAAGGTACTGTTACTTCAAAGAAGATATCCGAATCGATATCCAGCGTTTTGGAAGCCAAACGGTAGGAATCGGTCGCGTTGGCATGAAGCTTGCCACTGCCGGCTTTGAGGTTGACACCGGTCAGTACCGGTCTGGTCTCTTTATCAGAACAGGCAAAGGAAGTCTGATCGATAACTTCTTCAAAGACAGCCGTTTTGATCTTAAAGGAATTCTCTTCATTGATATCGAAGCTGATAGCCGGATACTCGAAGGCTTCCATGCCATTGACTTTAAATTCGGAGTTACCGCCATAGATCTTGACTAAAGTACCATCTATCGTTTCCACATTGATCATATCGCTGTCGATTTTTCTGACGATCTCCAGGATATAGCGGGCATCCAAGACGATCTCACCGGTTTCTTCAATGATCAGAGCATTCTCTTCACCTTTTTTGATTGCTGTCTGGATCGAGATATTGGAATCGGAAGATACCAGCTCCAGACTGTCAGTATTTACGGTGATCTTAATACCGGATAAGGAAGGCAACGGCGTTGTCGAAGAGATGGCTCTGGATGAAAGTGACAAGGCATCCAGGAATTCTTTTTTGGAAATCTTGAAATTCATAGCACGGCTCCTTTTATATTTATTTTTTTAATTCTAATAACAATAATATTGTGGATAAGTGTGGAAAAGTCTTAAAAGACCTTTATTTATACTTAAATTTTAGCATTTTTGACTGTTGATTTCGCAGTGTAATACTTATTTGATCCGCGCTTCGATCTCATTAAGAGCTTTCAGATACAACGGGTCGGTCTTGATCTTTTTCTCCACATTGGCGATCGAACTCATGACGGTTGAATGATCTCTGCCGCCGAATTCTCTGCCGATATCATCATAAGTGGCATCCAGCAGCTTACGGCACAGATACATGGCGATCTGGCGGGCATTGGAGATGTTCTTGGTACGGTTGGCGGATGTGATTTGTTGTTTGGTGAGGTTGTAGTAATCACATACCGCCTTACGTACCGTTGAAATAGCAAGTTCGTTCTTACTGTCTTTGATCTGGTCTTTAAAAGCATCGATCGCCAGTTTTAAAGTGATACGGTTGCCATTCTCCAGATTCGGGAACATTGCCGAATAGAACAGTAATCTATTGACCGCTCCTTCCAGGCTTCTGACGTCCTGGGAGAAGTTGGTAGCCAGGTAATTAAAGACTTCGTCGTCGATATCTTCGATCGAAGACTTGTTGTAGCCGGGATAATTGGCGACTTTCATCTTTAAGATATTGATGGATGTCTCATATTCCGGAGCTTCGATATTGACATTCAGTCCCTGATTGAAACGGGAGATCAGGCGATCGGATAAACCTCTGATCTCGCTGGGTGTGCGATCGGAAGTGATACAGATCTGTTTACGGTTGTTGATAAGTTCGTTATAGATGGTAAAGAAAGTTTCGTTTGTCTTATCTTTACCGGCAATATTCTGGATATCATCGATCAGCAGCAGATCAAGATCCTGGAAGTCTTTCTTTAATTCATCAAAGCGGTTCTCGATCGAAGCTTTCTTGACGCTATCGACGAACTCCAGACCGCTGACAAAACCGACACGTTTATCCGGATATAAGGCTTTGACATGATTTCCGATGGCATTTAATAGATGTGTTTTTCCTAAACCGGGATTGCCATATATAAATAAAGGATTGAAGACGATACCTAAGTTGGAAGCACAGGTCATCGCAGCGACCTGGGCCTGGGCGTTGGATCTGCCGACTACAAAATTCGCAAAAGTTTGGTTGGGATCGACTTTTCTTGATAAAAATTCACTGTTTACATTGTTTTTAGGCACAAAATCTTTCGCATAATCATCCTGTTGTATCAGTTTGACTGAAACTTTACGACCTAAAACTTCTTCCAGACAAGTCTCGATCAGATCGATATGGTCAGACATGATGGCAAAATTAATAAAAGCCGGAACGGTCACTAAAGCTTCTTTATCTTCCAAAGATACAAGTTTGGAATCAAAATAAGGTTGTACACTTTCAGCGATCTGTCCGGATTCAGCAATATATGTCAAGGTCTGAGACCATTTGTCGTTAAGGTAGAAATCCAAGGTAGTCATTGCGAAAAATCCTGTTAAAGTAAAGATATAATAACACTATTTTTCCACAATTTTAAGTCAAAAAAAGTGAGAGTTTTCCACAATCCACAACAGGTATTTTTTTAAAATGGCTAAAATATCGGCTTATATAGATTTTTCCACATTTTTCCACATTTTATTTTTTGTGGAAAAAATGTTATAAGTTTTTCCACCTTGAAATCAACAGTTCAAAAAAGTGGAAAACTTTTGTATTCAACAGACGGATATTTGAAAATAATTGATTAAAAACCTTTATTTTAAAGGGTTTTTGACACTTTTCCACTTTTAAACAAGATGTGGAAAACTTTGGAATGTTGTTGTTTGAAAGGTTGAAATATCCACTTGTATATCATTTTGAAAGCTAAAATAAGATATTAATATCCGTATAAAATATTCCACAATCAGTAAATTGTTTTAAAATATAAATTAGCATGAAAAAGATCCATAGATGTATACTCACTAATATCTGCCTGGTCTACAAGGATGATCAGATCCTGGTCGTCGATCGCAAGAAGAAAGACTGGCCAGGCTTGACCTTTCCCGGCGGGCATGTGGAAGAAAACGAAGATTTCAATGCTTCGGTCATCAGAGAAGTAAAAGAAGAGACGGGACTGACCATCAGAAAACCGGTCCTGTGCGGGATCGAGGAATTCAAGACCGCCGATGAAGACCGGTATCTGATGTTGTATTATAAGACGGATAAGTTTTCCGGCAAACTGCATTCTTCCAAGGAAGGTGAAGTTTTCTGGATCAATAAGAACGATCTGGATAAGTATAAACTGTCCCTTGATCTCAAACGCATCTACAAAGTCATGACCAGTGATGAGCTCAGTGAGATCATCTACTATGAGAAAGACGGCAAGTGGCGTTCAAAGATCGTATAGATATTACTCTCTGATATCGCCGCGATCCTTGAGATCCTGAACGATTTGTGCGTATCGTTCTTCATCCAGTTCGAATTTCCTGGCATAGATGAAGTAGCCGATGACGATCAAAATCAAAGGGATCACCAGCATGGAATTCTTAAAGATCAGTTTTCCTAAAGAATCGATGGATTCAGCAGCGGTGTCCCCCTGCTTGATTCCGGTGATCATTAGTGTGATGGAAACAATACCGGTGGCCAGTGCGCCGCCGATTTTATTTATCAGCGGCTGGATCGAGAAAGTGATGGAATCGTTGCGCTTGCCCATTTTCCATTGACCGTACTCGATCGTATCGGCCAAAAACATCAGCATCAGTAACTGAATAAAGGCTTCACCGATGAAGATAACTACCGCTGAAGCCGCCAGTAAAGCCAGCGAGATCTCCGCAAAGAAGAACATGATGTAGCCGACCACGACGACCAAAGTGGAAATGGCATATAAAGTCTTGCGTTTGAAGTGCTTTGATACCAGCGGGAAGATCGTCAAAGCTACCAGTTGAGCAACGCCACAGGCGGCTGCCAATATCGCATACTGATCAACATCGCCATAGATGTATTGCATATAATACAAGGCAAAACTCGTCGTTGCGCAATAACCAACCATGAACAGCGCCATTGAAAGGGTGACCCACATCAGCTGATCGTTTTTAAATAAAACCGTAAACAGATCTTTTAAGGAAGTATTCTCTTCCTCCTTAAACTGTTCCTTGTTTTCTTTGACGCCGATGATCGTAAACAGCTGGAACAGGATCATCATGATCGAACAGATCAAAGCTAAAAGGAAATAGCCCTTCTTGCCCCCACCCAGCATCTCCGTAAAGAAAGGATAGCCGACCATTACAATAAACATGCCGACATTGGCACAGATCCTGGCGAAAGCGCCGATATTTTCCCTTTCTTTCTGATCTAACGAAAGTGATGTCATCATTGACCAGTAGGCAATATCATTGATACCGTAGCTGATATCCCACATGAGATAGGCAGCACCGAAGATCAAAACGAAACGGATATCGGTAAAACCGAAGTCCGCAAACATAATCAGATAGAAGACTACCGCCAGCAGGCACCCCACCAGCATTGGCGGTTTGTATTTGCCCCAGGGCGACTTGACGTTGTCGATGATCAGACCGGTGATTGGGTCGTTTAAAGCATCAAAGACCCTCAAGACCGTCAAGACCAGCGAGACCATCGCAAAAGTCGTCAATGGCAGTTCCAGGATGTTGGAAAGGAAGTAGATGATCGCGTTGGATTCAAACGCGTAAAACATGTCCCTGCCAACCGTTCCCAGACCGAAAAAGTACTTGTTTTTTCTTTCCTGTGTCATATTGATCCCCTTTTATATAAGCGCAAATTCCCCGTCTTTCAAGACGAGGTCGATCAGTCTTTGATCGTAGCTTGTTTCTTCCAGCTTCTTGGCTTCCTGATAGTATGTATCTATATCCATCTCTTTATCTATCAAGGTCGAAGCGATCACGCTCGCTGATAAGGAAGCACCGAAAACGGAAGAATGTTCGCCATCCGCAAAATAAAGTTCATCCGGATATTTCTCTTTGATCTGCCACCAGATCTTTCCGACCGGACAGATCCCGGCACCGGTTTCTTTCGCCAGCTCCTCGTAGGCTTCAGACATCACTTTTTGACCTTCAGGATTGTTTTTCTCGCTCCAGGTCATATACAGATAGACTCTGGTATTCTCCGGAGTCAAAGAGGCCATTTTTACACCGGCAGAGACCAGCGATTCCTTTCCCGGAAACGGGTGGGCGTTATGCTGCAACACCACGGCATCATAGTCGCCATATAGCAGATTGAAATAAGTCTGTGACTGCTGCAGGTGCCAGTCCAGTCCGACACCCGGATGTGTCAGCATCGTTACCTGTGCCTCAACACCATTGTTTTCCAAAAATGTCTTGACCCTTAAAGGCACGTAGTGTACGAAAGTGTGGCTGTTGCCGATAAATAATATTTTCATTTCTTTTCCTTTATTTCATACATGTCGGACCCGTAATCCAGCGGGATCCTGATGTTGTCGTTATAACCGGTACCCAGGAATAACGGATTAAGGCAGATCCCTTCTTTCAAGGCGGCGCCGGAAGCTTCATATTCCTGCAAGGAAGCATCCATGCCCTTGACCCTGCTGATCCTATCCATCAAAGGACCGTCGGCGTTGACTTTGACCGGCGTCACAAAGTTGACCAGGTTGCCGAACTGCTTGAGGTTGTGCAGATAAGGTTTGGAAGCGATCTGATAGATCTTGTTTTCTTTAAGGTTATTTACCCATAGTTTATCAAAGACCGGTACGGCATTGACAAGTCTGCGGAACTTGGTGACGATGGCCTCCTTGCCATTGGAGACTTCAAAACATTCGTATTTTTCTTCTTTATCCAGACGATCAAAACGACCATACTGGAAGGTCTTGCGATGAGCCTTGTAGTATTCGACCTGCTTGGTGACCTCCGCTTTTTCCAAAGGTGAAAGCAGACTCAGATCGAGTTCATAACCTAAGCACCCGTAAGCGGAAACATTGAAACGGGTCTCTAATGGTGTAGCCCTTAAGGTTTGCATATGAGGTGAAGCGGAAACGTGGGCCCCGATACAGGACAGCGGATAGAGATAGGAAAGACCCTTTTGAATATCTATTCTTTCGATCGGATCGGTATCGTCTGAAGCCCAGATCTGTGGCGAGTAACACAACATACCCAGATCGAAGCGGTTGCCACCGGAGCTGCATGATTCCAGCAGGACGTGCGGACGCCTAATGAAGATCCTGTCTAATACTTCATAGAGTCCTTTGATATATTCATGATTATATTCGCCGCTGACGGCATTCATCATGCGGTTCATATCCCATTTAACGTAGTCGACCTTATTATCGTCGATCAGTCTGGAAACATTGTCGACGATGTAGTCTCTGACTTCTTTTTTGGTGAGGTCCATCAGCAGTTCGTGTCTGCCAAAGAACATATCCCGATGTTTCTCGGTTATGGCATATTCGGGATGTTGTTCATAGAGTCTGGAATCGAGGTTGATCGCTTCAGGTTCGACCCAGATCCCAAACAGCATGCCCAGCTTGTGGATCTCTTCACTTAAAGATGAGATACCGCCCGGGATCTTCTTGAGGTTGCAATCATAATCACCTAAGCCACGCGTATCGTTGCTTCGTCTGCCAAACCAGCCGTCGTCCAGGACGAACATCTCAATGCCCAGTTTCTTGGCGTTCTTGGCCAGTTTCTTGATCAGATCGTCTTTCTTGAAATTGAAGCCGAAGCCTTCCCAGGAGTTGATGAGGACCGGTCTTTCTTTCTTCTTCCAGTCGGAACGGACGATGTGTTCATTGATGAAGTCGTGGAAGTTGTGGGAAAGGCCATTGAGACCTTCATGAGAATAAGTCAAAACAGCTTCCGGGGTCTCAAAGCTTTCACCCGGTTTCAAGACGAGGTGAAAACGTTCAAAGGATATACCGCCCTGAACGCGGTGGATACCGTATTCGTTTTTGGAAACACTGGAATAGTGGTTGCCGCTGTAGACCAGGTTGAAGCCCCAGGCCTTGCCGTGATCTTCGCTTGTATCCTTCTTTT
Organism: Erysipelotrichaceae bacterium; assembly: GCA_017432895.1. Taxonomy (GTDB): domain Bacteria; phylum Bacillota_I; class Bacilli_A; order Erysipelotrichales; family Erysipelotrichaceae; genus Colivicinus. Next base: position 13,396 of record JAFRIG010000045.1, read on the forward strand.
TAATAATGAAACCGGGGTTGTTTTTGGCGCTGGAGAAACCGACTCTTGAACCGATCGTATAGGTTCCCCTGTTTAAAATTCTCTCATTGATATGGGTCTCTTTGTCCCAGGCTCCGAAGAAATCTAAAAGGACCAGCTCATCTTCAACGATATCCAGACTGTAAGACATCATCTTGTGCAGGGTGAATTTAGCTCTGTCGATATTAGTCAAAACCGCGCGGCGGCTGATGACGTTTTCTTTGGGGAAGATCGCATAGTAGAGATCGACCCTGGTCTTGGAGACTTTATCGATCAGATGGACTACCAAGGTTTCTTCAGCCCCATAAGCATTAGGCAGATCCTTGATCTTTGTATCCCCTTCAATGATCTCATGACTTTCATAATGCAGATCGAGGGTATAAGATGAGCCGTCTTCGATCTCGATCGCCGCTTCGTTGAAATCACCCGTGCCATAGGTCCCGTATTCCTGAGGCAGCGAATCCAGGGAATAGATGTCATCGTCCTGATTGTAGAAAATGGTATCGCCATGCTGGATCAGTTTCTTGTAGGCTAAAGCTTCGCAATCTTCGATCTTTACGGTCGAACCGTAGTAAAGGTGTTCCAGGTGCTCGTAGCGGTCGATCCTGAACATATAGGATGTATTATCGGTATTTAATAAAAAGGTCTTGTCTTTGATTTGAATATGATCCATATAAAACCCCTGCCTTCTTCTTTAATTCTAACAAATCCAACCCTTTATGAAACAGCGCATATCGTTACGGTGTTACAGGATAAGACACTAAAGTACAATATAGATAATGGAAATAAACAGAAACACAAGACTCAAAGACGTCATGAAGACTTCTTCAGGCCACGACATCATCGCCCGTCTTTTGTATTCCTTAGGAATGGATGAATCGATCATCGATAAGACTCCGTTAGGATTAATGAAGATCGGATCTTTGAAAAATCTGAGTTTAGGAAAGCTGAACGACAACTTTATCGATGCCCTGCTAAGGATCTTTAATTCCTTAAAGGAAGAAGCGGATGACGATGACTGTGAGATCAAAAGAGCCTGGTGGAAGCAAGCTGTATTCTATCAGGTCTATCCCCGCTCCTTCTTTGACAGCAACAACGATGGTATCGGCGACATCCCGGGCATCATCGCCAAACTCGATCACATCAAGTCTTTAGGTGTCGATGCGATCTGGTGTTCCCCCTTCTATGATTCACCAAATGCCGATAACGGTTACGACATCCGCGACTATAAAAAGATCATGAAAGAATTCGGAACGATGGAAGATGTCGACAGATTGATCGAAGAATGTCACAAGAAAGATCTGAAGCTGATCATCGATCTGGTCATGAACCACAGCTCCGATGAACACGAGTGGTTCAAAAAGGCACTAAACGGCGAAAAGCGTTATGAGGATTATTACATCTGGCAAGATAAACCCAACAACTGGTCCTCCTTCTTTTCCGGCAGCGCCTGGCGCTATTTCCCGGAAAAAGGAAAGTACGGTTTACATCTGTTCGCGGAAAAACAGATGGACCTCAACTGGGATAATCCTGAACTCAGAGAAGAGATGTATGACATCGCCAACTACTGGCTGGATAAAGGTGTTGACGGCTTCAGACTGGATGTTGTCAGTTTCATCTCTAAGACACCGGGTCTACCCGGTGGTGATCCGCTGATCGGATCTCTGATCTCTTTTACCGGTATTGAACACTATTTCCACGGTCCGCATCTGGACGAGTACCTGCGGGAATTTTCCGATCGCTGCTTAAAACCGCACGAGGCCTATACGGTCGGCGAATGCCCGGGCAGCGGCTTGAAGATGTCGCGAATGATCACGGGCGACGACCGTAACGAATTAAGTCAATTGTTTTCCTTTGATCACATCGAAAACCCGGGCAAGACCAGGATGGATGTCTACGACTTCGATCTGCGCAAGATGATCCCGGAGCTCGTCCGCTGGCAAAATCAATATTCCAACCACTGCTGGCCCACGATCTTCTTCAACAACCACGATAACCCCCGGATGTGTTCCAAGATCGACCGCAGCGATAAAAACTCAGCTATCATAAACAAACTCCTGGCGACGATCCTGCTGACTTTGAAAGGAACGCCTTACATCTATCAGGGCGATGAAATAGGCATGGTCGATTATCCTTTTGAAAAGATCGAAGACTATCAGGATATTGAAGCTATCAACTACTATCAGGAACAGTTGCAGAAAGGCGTCAGGGAGGAAGAGATCTTAAAAAGGCTTCTGTATGGTTCAAGGGATCATGCCCGGACCCCGATGCAATGGTCGGACAAAGACAATGCCGGTTTCTCAGAAGCGGAACCTTGGCTCAAGGTCAATCCCAACTATAAACAGATCAATGTCGAAAAAGAAGAAAAAGATGGCAATTCCGTCTTGCATCACTACCGGAAGCTGATCGCTTTGCGTAAAGACAACGAAGCTTTAGTTTATGGAACATTCACGAAATTAAAAACCAACAAAAACATCTTCGCCTACGAGAGGAACCTTGACGGCAAGATCTTCCTGATCATGATCAACCTAACAGATAAAACAAGGCCTTACCCCTTCAGGGTCGGGCAGCGGCTGCTGATCTCCAACTACGAGGATCTTTCCGATAAGCTTAGGCCCTACGAAGCCAATATCTATGAAGTAGAATAGAGACAGGAGAAACCAGATGATAAAAGGAATGATATTCGATCTCGACGGAACCACCCTGAATACGCTTGAAGACCTGCATGCCAGTTTCAATCTGATGATGAAGGAATTCGGCTACGGAAACTTCAGTCTTGATGAAGTGCGCATGGGTGTCGGCCACGGTCTCAAAGCCCTGATAAATAATTTAGGTCCCAGGGATCTCGATCAGGAAACAAAAGATAAGATGGCCAAGTGTTTTAGAGAAAAATACAGCGGGAATTATATGATCAGGACCAAACCTTATCCGGGCATTGAGAAGATGCTGGAAGAGCTGCAGGCCAAAGGGATCAAACTGGCCGCTCACTCCAACAAGGACGACATCTATGTCAAAAACCTGATGGCTGAAAATTTCCCGCAGATTAGCTTCATTGAATGCCGCGGAGCGATCGAAGGGATCGCCTTAAAACCCGATCCTGAGGCTGTCTATCTGATCTTAGAGAAGATGGGTCTTAATAAAGAAGAAGTCGTCTATGTCGGCGACAGCGACACCGATATTGAAACGGCCAAAAATGCGGGTCTTCGATCGATAGGGTGCCTCTGGGGCTTTCGCGATTATGAGACCTTAAAAACGGCGGGAGCCGACTATATCGTAAAAGGACCGGAAGAAATAATCGATCTGGTCAAGGAGGAAAAACAATGATCTGTCCGTATTGCGGTAAAGAAATGAATGAAGTCTATATTCAAAGCGCTCAACAGCTTTATCTCAATCGCAACCGTCCGCGTCTGATCGCTTCAGGCGATCTAAGCAGCGTCGGTCTATCCAAGTTTTCTTTGACCAAGGCCCCGTTTGTGAAAGCCCACTATTGCGAAGACTGCGGCAAGGTCATCATCGACCTCAACGAAGATGGTATCGCGGTATCCCGGAGAAAAAGGAGCAGCCGCAAATGAAAAAGGTCTATGTCGCTGTCTCTTTGAATGAGCAGCAGAAACAAAGACTTGAAAACATCTCTGAAGATCTGCGGCTGGTCTATGAGAAAGATTATGATGCCAACGCCATTGTCGGTAACGTCTCGCCTTTGGAGTTATTGAAATACAAGGAACTGGAATGGCTGCAGACCAGTGCCGTCGGTTATGACGCCTATATCAAAAAAGGCGTCTTAAGACCCGGGGTCATTTTAACCAACGCCGTCGACGTCCACTCACAGGAAGTGGCGGAACACGCCTTCGTGATGATGCTGATGCTGATAAAGAAACTGCACACCTATCGTGACAACCAGCACGAACACATATGGCAAGAGGAAGGCAAAGTCAAGGAGATAGGCAAGATGAAGGCGGCTATCGTCGGTTTCGGCAACATCGGTAAGCGCCTGGCCAAATTGTTGAAAGGTCTGGGTATCTATGTGATCGGGGTCAAAAGAACGGAAAGCGCAAAACCCGATTACATCGATGAACTCTACACCAGCAAAGATCTGGATAAAGCCATCAGCGATGTCGACGCCGTGTTTACCGTGATGCCCGGCACCAAAGAAAATGTCCATCTGTTCACCCTGGATACTTTTAAGATGATGAGGCCGGATGCCGTTTTGATCAATGTCGGCCGCGGCAACCTGATCGCCGAGGATGTCTTGTATGAGGTTCTGGATAAGCACATCATTGCCGGCCTGGCTTTGGATGTCTTTGAAAAGGAACCCCTGGATAAAAACAGCCCCTTGTGGGATTATCCGCAGTTACTGATCACTCCGCACGCAGCCGGTTTCTTCCACCTGGACAGCGCCTTTGAAGCCTTCCTGGATCTGGTCAGTGAGAACCTGACAAGATATGCCAAAGGGGAAGAGCTGAAATACATCGTAAGCGAAAGAGAAGCCTAGGGATCGACGATTGTACCGCTGATCCTTTCTTTTTTATGTTCAAACAAAAAGAAATAAGGTAACATTTAACTGACTATGGAAGATATCAGAATGATGATCTGTGATATTGACGGAACGCTGGTCCTTAAAGGCGGCAAGCCTATGCCCATGACTAGAAGGGCTTTAGAATATTGTCATGAAAAGGGCATCCTTTTGGGTTTGGGTACCGGTCGCCCGGTAGACAAGAGGACGATCGACAAGTTCAAAAGCTGGGATATGGATTTTGAACCTGACGTGATCATCGGCGTCAACGGCTGTGAAGCCTGGAACCGCTTTGAACGCAAAAGGGAAAGATACGATCTGCTGCCTAAAGAGGAGGTGGCAAAGATCCTGGACTTCATGTGGGATCTCGATGTCAATGTCTGCGTATTTGAAGACGGCTACGACAAGGTCTTAGCCAGAAGAAGAGACTGGATGATCGAAGAATCAATGAACCGCAACGGTTCCAATGTCGAATTCGTCGACAAGGAAAGATTCTGTAAATACGATGTCGTCAAACTGGAATTCCATTACGAAGAAGACAAGTACGAAGATCTGATCATGGATCTGGTGAACAAACACCGTTCGGATAACTACGTCTGGACCAAGTCCTTTACCGGAACCCTGGAGTTCATGAAACCGGGGGTCGACAAGGGCGTGACACTGGAAAGGGTGTGCAGGAAGCTTGAAATACCTTTGAATAAGGTCATCGCCTGCGGCGACATGGATAACGACATCGCCATGATGCAAAAGGCGGGGATCGGTATCTGTCTGGCTAACGGCTCGGATACCGCTAAGGTGGCTGCCGACTATGTCACGGAAAAAGACGTCAGTCATGACGGCCTGGGCGAGTTTCTGTTTGAACATATCTTTATCGATTAAAACGACCCGCGTGATGCGGGTCTTGGCATATTTTAGACGTTGAGTTCAGTGAGGATGTCGATGAATTCTTCGGCGCTTTTCGCTTTGAGGACTTTGTTTAGATTGTCGGGATCGACCAGGATCATGGAGATCGGTTCAAAGAGTTCGTTGAAGATGTATCTTTCGTTGATGTTGAAACATAACATCATGACCAGTTTGACTTCCGTCTCATCCCAGACGACCGGTTCTTCCAGGATCATGATATTGATACCGGTCCTTTTTTCGTGCATCTTCATGGCGTGGGGTATCGCAAACATACCGAAAGCAGTCGAAGATACCGCATCGCGTTCAAGGACCTCCTCTTCAAAAGAATCACCGACATAGCCCAGCTTCTTTAATCTTTCAGCCATTTGGTGGATGACTTCCTCTTTGTCGGGTTTTTCTTTTTCGACCGAGAAAAGTTCATCCTTGATCAGATAAGTGAGATGGTCTCTGAAGATGTTGCGTTTCTTTTCGTCTCTGATCCGCTCAATGGCGTTACTGATGTTTCGCAGATCTTGTTCATTGATGAAAGGCGAGACCAGCACAACGGGGACATTTGCCTTGTGTTTGAGGTTCATCGTGGAGATGATCAGGTCGGTATTGACTTTTTCAACTTCCTCTTCCTGAGTCAGGATACCGCCGATGACCATTATGTCGAAAAAGCGGGAAGAAAGGACGTCGGAAAGACGCTGATTGAGATCGTAGTAGCCCGGACAGAAGATGTGGGCGGTGATCTTGTTGGTGAGAGTCTGCTGCAGCTCCAGGGCTCCGCCTAAATGGAAGGCGATGTAGGCGATCTCGTCGTCATTGAGGTAGATACCGGTCTTTTTCTTGACGGTATCGGCGGCATTGACGGCGCAGTCGTAGATCAGCGGACAGTTCTGTTTGATGGAATCGGTCAGCGGATTCTTGGAGAAGTAGTTGCTGTCGGCGCGGATCAGCAGGTTTTTGATGTGCAGACAGAAACGGACGAAGAATTCCGGTTGAGACAGATCGATATAGAAGAAGGCGGAGAAGTCCTTGATCAGCTGCTGAGCCAGTTCATAGATGTCTTCACCGACATACTGTCTGACGTTTTCGACGGTCACGGTCTCGTAGTCGAGGTTGGAAGCTCTGGATAATATCAGCATCGTGAATTCGGTCACTTCGATCTCGTTGAAGCGGATGCCAAAACGTTTTTCGAATTCTTTGATGATGCTGACGGCCAGTTCGTGTTCGTGGGACTTCAGAAAGAGCGAGGCCTTGCCTCCTTCGGTGGTCGTATAGCCGTTGCGGATGCGGTCGATCGTGATCGTGGAATGTAAGATCAGATTCTCCAAAGAATAGTCGTTGATGAAGTAGTGATACTGTTCGAATTTGGACAGGATCGTATCTTTGATAAAAGAGACGTCGATGCCTTCAAAGCTTTCCGACATCTTCTCGTAATTAACGAAGTTGTTGTGGGATTCCGAATAAAGAAGGGAACTTAAGAATTTGCGCTTGTTTTTCTCCAAACCAACGACCATTAAAGTATCGTTCTGGTTGGCCAGTTGCAGTTCGGCCTTGGAGAGGGCGTTACGGACTTTGGCGAGGTCGGACTTCAAAGTCGAATAGGAGATGAACATTTCATCGCAAAGGTCGTAGGCGTTGACGGGACCTCTTTTGATGACGCGGTTGATGATGTAGGCGACTCTTTCTTCTCTGGTCTGGGGGATGAGAGATCTCTCTTCTTCCAGCAGTTGTTCGGCTTTTTCCTTATCGATGAGATAACCCTTACGGGAGGAATCGATGGTCCCCGGCAACATGTCGTTGATCTCGGTGATGTAGGTCTTGACGCTGCGGGGCGAGATATCCAGAAGGTTGGCTAAAGAAGCCGAAGTGATCGGTTCATTATTTTCCTTTAAATGTCTGATCAGCTGTATCTGTTGTTTGCGCATATTTAAGTTCATTATACCTTAAAATACGGGACACGAACTTGCACGCTAGCGGGGCAAAAGTCTGGTGGAGAAAAGAAAGGGCCTTGACTAAAATGAAACCATGAATAAAAACCTGAATATTCTGCTGGTCTGCGGAGCCGGGGCTTCTTCAAGTTTCATGGCTGCAAAGATGCGAATGGCCGCCAAAGAAAAGAGGCTGACCATCAACATCAGAGCCAGGAGCGAAGGCGAGATAGGTAACTACCTGGGCGATATCGATGCCCTGATGGTCGGTCCTCATCTGGAAGGCGACTACGAACGCCTGAAAAAGATCTACAAAGATGAGATCGCAGTCATCCTGATGGAAAAAGATTACTACGCCAAGCTCGACGGAAAGAAGGCCGTCGAACACCTGCTTAGAGAACTGGAAGAATATTCAAAAGAGAAATAAAGGAGAACAAGTTTATGGCAAAACACAACGTATTACTGGTCTGCGGTTCCGGAGCTTCTTCCGGCTTCATGGCTGCCAACATCCGTAAGGCTGCTGCGGCAAGAGGTATCGAAATCACGGTCAATGCCAGAAGCGAATCGACGGTCGAGGACTATGTCGAAGAGATCGACTGCCTCATGATCGGACCCCACCTCGCTCATCTGAAGGAAGAGATGGAAGAAAGATGCGAAGGCTATGATATCAAGGTCGGCGTCATCGACAAGGCAGCTTATGCCCGTCTGAATGGCGAAGCAGCTTTGGATCAGGTTTTGTCTTTATTCGGAGAATAATAAACTCCTGGTATAAAGAATGTTTCATGGAAATTTAAGAAAGGGGAAAACTACATGAACAAATTTATGGATTGGCTCGAGAACTCTTTCGCGCCTAAACTCCAGAAGATTACTAACGCCACTTGGATCGTTGTAATCAAGGATGCTTTGATGCAGATCCTGCCGTTCATTCTTGTCGGTTCGATCTTCTGCTGTCTGGCTATCGTCAATGGAAGTTTCTGGACTCCGTTTGGCTGGACGATGTCAAAGATCTCTCTGATGGTCGCCTTCCTGGTACCATTCAACTACTGTGAAAAGAAACGTTTCAGAAAACAGCGTATCTTAGCCGGTATCACCGGTCTGATCCTGTTCATGATCTTCATCAATCCTGAGACCGTCGAAGAAGCCGGACAGGGCCACGCCTTATATGGCGCCAACGGTATGTTCGTCGCTATCGCAGCCGGTATTATTTCCGGACTGGTATTTGGCGCTTTCGCTAAATTCTCGTTCTTCAAAGAGGATTCCGTTATTCCTGACTTCGTCCGTCAGTGGTTCGACTCCCTGCTTCCGATCGCTTTAGTCGTCTTAGTCGGTTGGGCATTGGTCGACATCGCAGGTCTTGACATCGCCGGTACGATCCAGAAGGTCTTCGAGCCGTTAGGCAACATCGCCAACAGCTTCCCGGGCATGGTCATCATCTGCTTCTTATACTGCTTCATTTACTCGATGGGTATTTCGACCTGGGTCCTGACTCCGATGTCAGAGCCAATCAAGGTCCAGAACATCGCCAACAACCTGGCTCTGGTCGCTGCCGGTACGGCTACGATCCAGAACCTGTCCATCTTCACGGAAACCACCCTGTATACCTGCTATCTGTGGATCGGCGGTATCGGTGCGACGCTGTCCCTGGTCGTTCTGATGTGCTTATCGAAGTCCAGCGAGCTTAAGGCTTTAGGTAGAGCCTGTCTGGTTCCGGGTATCCTGAACATCAACGAGCCGGTCATCTTCGGTGCCGTTGCGTGGAACCCGTATCTGATGATCCCGATGTGGCTGCAGGGTATCGTCCTGTCCGCCATGACCTGGATCTTCACCAAGGTCATTCCGTTTGCGAAGATTCCTCGTATCCAGTTCGAACTCTGGTACTGCCCGTATCCGATCTCAACCTGGATCTCTACGCAGGGTCATATCCCGAGCATCATCTTCGTGCTGGCTCAGTTCGCCGTTTCCATGCTTCTCTGGTATCCGTTCTTCAAGGCTTACGAGAGACAGAAGCTGAAAGAAGAAGCTGAAGCTAAATAATTCAATCTAAGAAGTGTTAAACGCTGTCGTCTTGGCTATCAGTCAGCGACAGCGTTTCTTTAACTAAAGGAGACAAAAAATGAGTGAAAAAACAATGACACCTGAAGAAAAATACGAACATATCATCATGCAGGCCATGGACATCATCATGAACTCCGGTGATGCCAGAAACTTCGCTGCCCAGGCTTTCGACAAGATCTGCGAAGGCGACTATGAAGCGGCCAAGGAACTGTTAAAGGAAGCCGACAAAGTCCAGACTCAGGCCCATGTCACCCAGACCGAAATGATCCAGGGCGACATCCGCGGCGGTGATGAGAAGATGGAATATTCCGTCTTGTTCGCCCACGCCCAGGATACGCTCATGACCATTCAGGTCGAAATCAATATGACAAAGAACTTCCTTAAATATGCTCAGGCCGTCGACGCCAAATTAAAAGGTGAATAAGATGGCCAAGATGAGTAAGGTCGACGGCTTACGCAAGGACTTTCTCTGGGGCGGTGCTTTAGCGGCCAACCAGATGGAAGGGGCCTGGAAGGAAGGCGGAAAAGGCTGGTGCCTGGCCGATATCAACAGAGCACAGTATGACATCGATCCCAAAGACCGATACAACATGGAGATCGACACGGCTTATATCGAAAAAGCGATGAACGAAGATGATCTGCTTTATCCGAAAAGAAGAGGCATCGACTTCTATCATACCTATGAAGAAGACATTAAACTGCTGGCCGGTTCGGGCATGAACAGTTTGCGAACTTCGATCAACTGGGCTCGTATCTTCCCTAATGGTGATGATGCGGAGCCTAACGAAGAAGGCCTGGCTTTCTATGACAGACTCTTTGACTGCATGATCGAAAACGGTCTGGAACCGCTGATCACGTTAAGCCACTATGAGATGCCGCTGAATCTGACCTTGAAATACAACGGCTGGTACTCAAGAGAACTGGTTGACTTCTTTGTGAAGTATTGCGAAGTCTGTTTCAAGAGATATAAGGGTAAAGTCAAAAAGTGGATCGTCGTCAACCAGATCAACCTGATCGTTCACGAAAGCTTCAACCACTTAGGCATTGCGGCTGATAAGGTCGACAACCTCTTGGAAGCCAAGTATCAGGGCGTCCACAATGAGATGGTCGCCTGTGCCAAGGCTACCAAATTAGGTCATGAGATCGATCCGGAAAATGAGATCGGCATGATGTTCTGTTCCAACCTGACTTATCCGATCTCCCATAGACCGGAGGACGTCTTCTGGAACATGCGCCACAACCAGATGGAATACCTCTATGGTGACATCATGGTCAGAGGATATTACCCGGGCTATGCTTTGCGGTATTACGACGACCACGATATCCACATCGAGTTCTATCCGGGCGATGAAGAAGCCTTAAAAGAGGGAACGGTTGACTTCGTTTCGCTGAGCTACTACTACACCAGACTTTCCGGTGAAGAGCCGTTCTTGCATACCGCTTTAGGTCAGGTACCTAATCCCGACATCCCGGCTTCCGACTGGGGCTGGTCGATCGATCCGATAGGATTACGCATCTGTCTGAATGAATACTGGGACAGATACCAGAAACCGTTATACATCACGGAAAACGGTTTAGGTGCCTACGATAAGGTCGAAGAAGACGGCAGCATCCATGACGAGTACCGTATCGCCTATCTGAGGGATCACATCAAGGCCTTTGAGGAAGCGGTGAAAGACGGCGTCGATCTTAGAGGTTACTACCCCTGGGGGCCGATCGATATCATCAGCTGTTCCTCCAGCGAGATCGAAAAGCGTTACGGTTTCATCTATGTCGATTACGACAACTATGGAAACGGTACCGGCAAGAGATCGCTGAAGGATTCCTACTACTGGTATCAGAAGGTCTGCGCATCCAATGGCGAAGACCTAGGCGAATAAGTAAACTTAACGCAGGAAAGCAGCCGTCCCAAATCCCCCGGCGATGGCTGCTTTTATATTGAAAATCTATATAATATAGACATAAGTGACAGGAGATAAGTATGGCAAAGCAAGAAGTAAAGGGCAACTACAAAGATACGAAAACCTATAAGCAGGCCGATAACAAACTGAAGGCCGATCTGGAACGCTACAAGAAAGAAAACAAGATCGACAACGGACAGATGTATCTGCTTCTTTTAAGAGAAGACTACCGCAGCCTGCCCAATGAAGAAAAACAAAAGGGCAATAAGGCAGCGGAACTGCTGGTCATCTCCGGCATCATCACTTTTCTAGCCATGACTGCCAGACAGAGAAAAGACCTGCTTCCTTTTGCGGGTGCCTATCTCATCATTGTTACCATCATCTACTTCTCCGGGATCTTAAATCCTATCGCCCGCCAGTTGAGCAACATCAATAAGCTTCTGAAAAAGAACTACCCTGAGGCCCCATCTTTGAAACCCATCCTCAACAAGGATAAGGAGGAAGAATGATCATCTTTACCGATGTCGATGGCACTTTATACGATTACGATCTGAAGCTGCCGCAAAGCGCAGTAAAAGCCATTAAAAAATTAAGAGAAAACGGTCATCGGGTCTATATGGTCACCGGCCGTTCCAAAGCCGAAAACAAGAAAGAAGTCTGGGATATCGGTTTTGATGGGATGATAGGCGGCAACGGCTCCTACGTCGAAGATGATGGGGAAGTTTTGATGCATCAAAGGATCAGCTATGATCAATGCAAGCGCATCGTCGACTGGTGTCATGAGAGAAACATTGATTTCTATGAAGAGGCCAATGAAGGTCTGTTTGCCTCGGAGCACTTCGTAGAAAACGCCAAGGAACCATTAAAGCTGTATTCCTTAGGCAAAGGCAAAACCAAAGAGGAAGTGGAAAAGCTCGAAGTCAAAAACACGATCCACGGCATTATCGAAGGGGAAGAACTCTATCGTGACGATCTCAACAAAGTCTCCTTCATCTTACATTCCTATCAGGACTATCTGGATGCCGTAAAGGATTTTCCGGATCTCAAGGTCGGTACCTGGGGCGGTAGAGATGAAGAGGCTTTATTTGGCGATTTCGGCGTCAAGGATATTGATAAAGCCAAGGCCATTGAAGTGTTATTGAAACACCTTAATGAAGATGTTAAAAACACGATCGCGATCGGCGATGCGGATGTGGATATTCCGATGTTACAATATTGCGGTATCGGGATCGCGATGGGTTCCGGTGGACAGCATATTAAAGAAGTTGCCGATCTGGTGACGGATAATGTGGACAAAGACGGCTTTTATAAGGCCTTCAAGGAGTTGAAACTGATATGATCAGCAAAGAAAAGATCGATGAACTGACTTTAATCCTGTTATATCTCAACAGCTTCAAAGATGACGATTTTGACAACCGCCGTTCCTGGAAGGGTTATGCTTTTAGTTCATTAAATGAGCTGGAAGAAAAAGGTTTCATCAGTCAGGGCAGCCATCGCAGCAAGTCGGTCTATCTGACAAAAGAGGGTATTGAAAAAGCCAAAGAATTATTGTCTCAATTGGGGTTTGAAGAAGATTAACAATTAAGATACAATATCTTTGTCACGAAGAAGAGACGAGTAAGATATCAAAGGTCTTCAAGCGAGTTTCCAGGGGTGGAAGGGAAACAGATACCGGTATCCGAATAAAAACTTGGAGTGAAACGTTTGCCGCGTTAAGGCTCAATGAAGGGCACATAGAAATATGTGAACTAAGGTGGTACCGCGTTTAACGACGTCCTTAGCGATAGGGACGTTTTATTTTTGGGAGGAAAAATATGGAAAGAGAATTCAACGATCAGGAACTGGTCAGAAGGCAGAAAGCCGAAGACCTCAGAGCCAAGGGCATCGACCCGTTTGGCCAGGCTTTTGAAAGGACAGCCAACTCGAAGTCGATCAAAGATGAGTTTGGAAATCTAAGCAAAGAAGAGATCGCCGAAAAAGACGTCGAAGTAAAAGTTGCCGGCCGTATCATGTCCAAAAGAAGGATGGGCAAGATGTGTTTCATGCACATCCAGGATAAGGACGGTCAGATCCAGCTGGTCATAAACAAAGCCGAAGTCGGTGAAGAAGCCTATGAACTGGTCAAGGCTTCCGATGTCGGCGACATCATCGGCATTATTGGTAAGGTCTATCGGACCAATCCTTCAGAAGTCAACCCCCAGGGCGAACTCTCTGTCTATGCCAGCCAGTACATTCATCTTTCCAAGGCTCTTCGTCCTTTACCGGAGAAGTTCCATGGCCTGACAGATGTTGAAGAAAGATACAGAAGAAGATATGTCGATCTGATCATGAACGAGGAATCAAAGCGCATCGCTTTCTTGAGGCCGCGCATCATCAGAGCCATTCAGAACAACCTCGACAGCCAGGGCTTGGTCGAAGTCGAGACCCCGGTCTTGAATCCGATCTTAGGCGGTGCCAACGCCAGACCTTTCACGACCCATCACAACGCCTTGAATAAGGAATTCTACTTACGTATTGCCACCGAGTTATATCTCAAGAGACTGATCGTCGGCGGTATGGAAGGAGTCTATGAGATCGGCAGATTGTTCAGAAACGAAGGTATGGACCTCAAGCACAACCCGGAATTCACGACTGTCGAAGCCTATGTGGCTTATTCGGATCTCGAAGGCATGATGAAGCTGTGTGAGAACCTGTTTGAAGATGTGGCTACCAAGGTATTAGGCACGACCGATATCGTGACCGGAGACCACACTATCTCATTAAAAGCACCTTTCAAGCGCATCAACATGACCGACGCGGTCAATGAAAAGACCGGCAGGGATTTCCGCAATATTTCATTAGAAGAAGCGGAAGCCGTCGCCAAGGAACATGGTATCGAGCTGCAGAAGCACGAGCACGATCTGGGTCACATCATCAACGATCTGTTTGAAGAACTTTGTGAAGAAGACATGACCGGTCCGGTCTTCGTCTATGGCCATCCGATCGAGATCTCACCTTTGGCTAAGAAAGATCCGGAAGATCCCCGCTTCACTTTGAGATTTGAACTGTACATCAACGGCACTGAATACGCCAACGCCTTTACGGAACTCAATGATCCGATCGATCAGTATGAAAGATTTGAGAATCAGCTCAAGGCCAAGGAGTTGGGTGACAGCGAAGCCAGCGAGATGGATATCGACTATGTCGAGGCTCTGGAATACGGCATGCCTCCGACTGGTGGCATCGGTATCGGCATCGACAGATTAGTGATGTTGCTGGCGGGGACAGACTCGATCAGAGAAGTTCTCCTGTTCCCGACCATGAAGCCAAGAGGCGAAGATTAGAACTTCATATAACTTGAAAAACCCGTTGCTATGCGGGTTTTAACTATTTTGAATGATCATGACGTTTTACAAAACAGCTTGTTTTATCAGCGATTTTTATCGGGCGTTGTTTACTGATTGATCAGGATCCTTGTTTTTGGATCATATGTGTTTTCTTCGGGTATTATGTAAGGAAAATCTTCTTTTTTGATGATCGAATCATTTCTGAAATCAACGATCTTTCCTTTGCTGAATCCATAAAACCGATCTGATACCATGAATATAACAAAATGTTTAAAATGATTTTGACAAGCCACGGCTCCTGTTACAGGAACGAAAGCAGCATATATGTTGTTCCTGTCACGTGCTTGAAAAACTGATTGCTTTTGTAAGTAAAACAAAGACAATACGATTTCATGAAAGAGGGATATTTTAATATAATACCGAATCAATGTGCTTAAAGAAATCCCAATGCTCTGACATAGGGTATCAATTAGCAGAGTGCGATTTTACGATAAAACAAGAATTGTTATAGCTGCAGCTGAAAATAACGCTGTAAAATCAATTAAAACTTTATATAAGCTTGGTTTATTTCAAAACATAGAATCAAAACAATCGGGACATTTCTTTATCAAAAAAATCATCCGATACAGGCGTTTTGTTCGTGTTCGGATGACTGATTTTAGTTGCGAAATTTTATAAGGATTTCCGATAGATCTCAGAGATGTTTTCGAGGTTGAGCTTCCTTGCGTTGATGATAGTACACTTGTCTGTCAGCGCAATCGGTGTAATCGTCTCGATATCTTCTTCATTGATGTAAGCACCTAAAGGCTTTATATTGATTTCTTTCAATAAAGAAGTAATCTGATCAATCAGTCCTTCTGCATTGGAGAATCCGCAATATCTGGCAATCTTTTCATAACGGTCTTTACAGACCGGAAGATTGTATTCCAACACGTTTTTCAACAGCGCACCGATGGCGGCGCCATGGGGAATGTCAAATCTTGAAGTCAGGATATGACTCAAACCATGGGCAGCCCCGCTCCCGGCTTGAGTGATCAGTCCGGCCATAGTGCTGGCCACCTGCATGTTCAGTCTTGCCTCCCGGTCGTTTCCGTTATGATAAGCTTTCGGAAGATTATTTAAGATCAAGCGGATTGCCTCCAGACACAAAGTATCGGATATTAGGGTTGATCCTTTTGCGTTGATGATCCGATCGGAAGTATAAGCTTCCAAGGCGTGGGCCAAGGCATCAATGCCGGAATTGGCAGTGACAGATGCGGGCATCGATAATGTGAAGAAAGGATCGAGGGCTGTTTCTTTTGAAACCAGAAGCGGTGAGCCGATCGTGATCTTTTCCCTTGTGTTTTCATCGGTAATAACGGCGTATTGGGTAACTTCGCTGCCGGTGCCTGAGCTTGTCGGAATCGAATAGAGCGGCAAGGCTGTTTTTGTGAATTTTCGAGGATTCAGAGCGCTGTGAATATACTCAGATAATTCGCCACCATTAGTATAGAGAATGCCGGCGGCTTTAGCCAGATCGATGACACTGCCTCCGCCCATAGCCAGAATCGCTTCGCAGTTTTCTTTTGCGATCAGTTCAAGAACTTCGTTGACTTGGCAAAGAGGTGGATTGGGAAGTGTTTTGTCATAGATCACATAAGAAAGATGGTTTTCGTCAAGACAGCTCAGAATTGCTTTATGAAGTTGATGAGAGATAATACCTTGATCGGTAACAAACAGGATCTTATGACAGATATCCATATCGGCAATCAGCTTCTTATAAGAACCAACCCCGATATGAATGACAACGCCGCCGATGCTCAATGTATTAAAGGTGTTCATCATTCATCCTGATAGTCGGTGGAAATCGCAAGAGCCTTCCATTCATCCATATCTCTTTTGACTTCGTTGTATTTCTTTATAGCGGACTTATAGCCATCGGATCCTAAGAAAAGATGAAGCGGCGGATTTTCAGACTCATAGACCTGAAGCAGCACTTCGGCGGCTTTCTGCGGATTGCCGGGCTGATGACCGATGTAGGATTTGTTGGCTTCTTCGGTTCTGGCGTGCATTTCCGCATAAGGTTCCAAGAGATTTTTGGTCATTTTTAAAGATCCATAGAAATTGGTGCGGAAGCCGCCCGGTTTGACAGCAGTGACATGAACGCCGAAAGGCTGCATCTCAAAATAAAGGGCTTCGGAAATACCTTCCACCGCATACTTGCTGGCACAATAGACACCGGTTCCGGCACCGGCATGGAAACCGCCTTTGGAAGAGATGTTGATGATGTGCCCGTGTCCCTGGCCTCTGAGATAAGGAAGCGCATTGCGGATGACGCTCAGAAGGCCGAAGACATTGACTTCGAAATCGGCTCTGGCTTCCTGATCGGTGACTTCTTCGATATAGCCGTATTGGGCATAACCGGCGTTGTTGACGACGCAGTCGATCTGTCCGAAGTGTTCCACGACACTTTCAATGGCTCGCTTGATATCTTCTTCGCTGCTCAGATCCATGCTCAGCGGATAGAAGCGGTCTTCTGTTTCAGAAATCTCTTTTGTCAGGCTTTCGACGGTTCTGGAAGTTGCCGCAACGCGGTAGCCGGCTTTCAATGCTTCTTTTACAATGTTGAGACCCAGACCTTTGGATGCGCCAGTCACAAACCATACATCATTTCTGTTCATCTTGTTCTCCTTCTACCTGTAATAAGCAGGTGCTTTTTTATATGTTTCAAATTCTTCAATATCATGCGGATACATGATTTTGGCGTTTTTCTCATTTACAAGGGTGCGTATTTCTTCTGCGACCTTCTTGAATCCCAAGGAGTCATATTCCCTGCCTCTGGGTCTAAGCGGCGGGCCGAAGTTTTCTTTGGTATATAAGACATCCGAGGGATAGAAGAGGTTCTGTTCTTCAAGTTCCACCAGCATTCCCAGAAGTCCCGGGCAGTGGCTGCTGCCCAGATGAACGATTTCTACACCCGGAACCAAGGTGAAATTGTGGTCGATCGGAATGTAGTGAATGTCATCTCTTTTTATATATTGATCAAAATATAATTCCGCTTTGCCTTTGACTAAGGCGTTTTCGTAATCTTCTTTCGGAACATAGACGTCGATGTCATGAAACAAAGGAAGATTTCCGATGTGGTCATAGTGCAAGTGAGAGACGACGATGCCTTTGATTTCATCGATCGTAGTATTGCACAGAGCCAGCTGGTTTTCCAGCAGCTGTTCCTTACTATATGTATAAGGAAAGGAGAACTCCTGGTGTCTGCCGATCTCGTGCATATATTCATTGATGTGCCGATCCATGCCCAAGTCATAGATGAACTTACCCTGAGGATGGTCGATCAACGTGCAATACACCGGCATTTTGGTCCAGACGTTTTCGGGGTTTCTGTTTTTTTCTGTCGCATAAGTGGCCATGTTGACGATCCAGTTGCGGTCGCAGCTCATATAGCCGTTATCCAATAAATAGACTTTCATAACGCGTGTTCCTTTCTTAATGTACATGCTCATTATATGAAGATAAATGATTATTGTCAAGGCTGAAAGCGATTACAAATGATAAAAATAATCAAATAAATGCAAAATAGTGTTGACAACGATCATTTGATTGCGTTATATTGAGATTGTCAAAAGAAATGTTTGCAGACAAATGACGATTTAGGAGGACAATATGACACAAACAGTGAACACATCTGAACAGAAATCATTCTTCAATCGTTTATTCGGCGAGATCCAGCGAATCAGCGGATCCCTGATGTTACCGATTGCCCTTCTGCCGGCTGCCGGCTTGATGATGGGTATCGGCTTCGCTTTAACAAATGAAACTTTAATCTCAATCGCTCCGTTCTTCACAAACGGCTTCTGGTCCCTGGTCGCAAGAGTCTTCCAGAGCTGCAGCTCCGTCATCTTCGGAAATCTGCCGCTGATCTTCGCGATCGGTGTTGCCGTCGGTCTTTCCGATAACGATGGTGCAGCGGGCCTGGCAGCGCTGACTTGCTTCTTCATCACCCACACAACCATTTCAATGGTGCTGGGGATTGATGCGGCAGCGGTTGCCGAACATCCTTATACTTATACCAATGTCTTAGGTATCAATTCTTTACAGTGCGGGCCGTTCGGTGGTATCGTTATCGGCTATGTCGCATACCGGATCTACATGCGTTTCCACAAGACACAGCTTCCTGATTACCTCGGATTCTTCCAGGGCAAGCGTCTTGTTCCGATTGTTGCGGCTTTTGCAGGTGTCGTTTTAGGTGTTGGCTTTGCGTATCTCTGGCCGTATGTTCAGGCTTTCTTAAATAACACAGCCGGTGCATTGCTCGGGTCGGAAAAACCATCCTTGATTGCCTTGTTTGTCTATGGCTTCTTAATCAAGTTCCTGGTTATCTTCGGACTTCATCACCTGGTCTATCCGATTTACTACTATCAGATCGGTACTTATGTAACAAAAGCGGGCGCGACGGTTGTCGGTGATCTGCCGATCTACTTCGCACAGCTGGCTGATAAAGTGACACCGACGGCTGGTTTATATGCGATCGGTGCGTTCGCCGACTGCATGTTTGTCTTGCCGGCAATCTGCTATGCAATTTACAAGGTTGCTAAACCGGAACGCAAGAAGGAAGTCGGCGGCGCCATGATGGCAGCAGGCTTCACCTCGTTCTTAACAGGCATCACGGAACCGGCGGTCTTCTCCTTCGCATTTGCCGCTTTCCCGATCTGGATTCTGAATTCTTGCACCCATGCCATCGTCTTCCCGATTGCGGCAATGATCGGCATGCGCGGCGGTACGACTTTCACGGGTGGGCTGATTGACTTCACATTATCCAACATCATCCCGGGAGCTCCGTTATGGTGGATGAACCTGGTAATCGGCGCAATCCTGGCAGTTCCGACTTACTTCATCACGAAATGGTATATACTCAAGCATGACTGCAAGACAATGGGCAGAGAAGATGATGAAGAAGACGAAGCAGATGTCAGCGAAGTGACTTCCGACGATCTTCCTTATCGGATCATTGAGGCTTGCGGCGGTGCTGAAAACCTCGTCAAGATCGATTCCTGCTTCACCAGACTCAGACTCGTTCTCGGTGATGTCAAGAAAATGAAAAAATCAACTTTAAAGAAATTAGGTGCGACCGATGTCATCGAATACGGCGACAACATTCAGGCGATCTTCGGTACCAAAGCCCAACTGCTCCGTGATCAGATGAGAGAGATCGTCAAAAACGGTACCACTTCCATCAAAGCGGAAGAAAACAAAACAGAAACAAACGAAACTGCCGATGTTTCCCAGATTGTTTCTCCGATGACCGGAAAGGTGATCCCGATGAACGAGGTTCCCGATAAGGTCTTTGCGGAAAAGATGATGGGTGAAGGATTTGCGGTTGAACTTTCCGAAGGAACAATCGTTTCCCCGGTCAACGGCACGGTTGATTCCATCTTTGAAACAAAACATGCGATCACGATGTTATCCGATGATGGCCTGGCAGTTCTGCTTCACATCGGTTTGGACACCGTCAATATGAAAGGCGAAGGATTCACCCAGTTGGTTGAACCGGGCGAGCTGGTCAAGGCCGGTCAGCCGTTAATGAAGGTGGATCTGGAGAAAGTGAAAGAAGCCGGTTATTCCTTGGTTTCCCCGGTTGTGTTCCCGGAATACAAGGGCGAAGTCAATGTCACCAAGAAGCAGCTGAAAGCCGGCGAAAAGGTTTTATAAGAAAGGAAGAATACAATGGGTAAACTGGATGGAAGAATCGCCATTATTACCGGTGCCAGCGAAGGAATCGGTCTGGCGGGCGCAAAACTGTTTCTTGAGGAGGGGGCGAAGGTCGTCATCTCCTCTTCCAACGCCGAAAAAGGCAAGAAAGCGTTAGAAGAACTTAATAATGAAAACGCATATTATGTCAAGTGTGATGTTTCCAAAGAAGAGGAAGTCATCAACCTCTTTGATGAAACCGAAAAGAAATTCGGGGTTGCGACAATCGTCTATGCCAATGCCGGAATTCTGGACATTCAGGAGATTCATAAGACATCATTGGAAGACTGGAACAAGGTCATCAACGTCGACCTGACCGGAACCTTCCTGACCTGCCGGGAAGCGGTAAAAAGAATGCTGGAACACGGTCTCAAAGGTACGATCCTGACCACCGGCTCTTACAACGGCTTGCGTGGCGGCGCTAACAACGCAGCTTACTCCGCAGCCAAAGCGGGCATCATGCAGCTGACAAGATCCCTGGCGGAAGGCTATGCCAAGTATGGCATTCGCACCAACTGCGTTTCACCGGGCAAGGTCCGTACCAAGATGATGACCGGCAATGTCGGCAAGTCAGCGGGTTCCCAGATCTTGAGGGCCGATGGTTCCGCATTATATGACGGATTCTCTGAGTTTGATAAACAGGTTCTGAAAGGACAGCTGCTTGGCAGAGTTGGTGAAGCGGAAGAAGTTGCCAAGGTTGCTCTCTTCCTTGCCAGCGAAGATTCCTCCTTCGTCGTCGGTGAAAACATTATGGTTGACGGCGGACTGATGTCAAGATAAACAAACACAAAAAATAAAACAAAGCGGATGTCATGTCCGCTTTGTTTATCATCGGGAAGCAATAGAAAACCGTCTTGTGTATCAGACGGTTTTTCAATCAGCGAGGATATGCTTGTATGCTTTGGCGTAGTCTTGCTCAATTCGGTCGGTAATCAGCGTTACCTCTTCCGGAGAGGCGAAGGTGATCATATATTTTGATCCGAATTTGGAACTGTCAGCCAAAACGTAATGCGTGATCGGCAAGTCGATCAGTTTCCGTTTGGTTTTGTAGACAATGAAACTGGAAGTCGACAGACCGTTTTCGATGTTGATTCCTCTGCTGCCTAAGAAGGTTTTGGAGATGTTGTAGGATGACAGCCGTTCGATCGCATCGTCGTTAGGAACGATGAAATCGTGATCGAGATTGACTTCCCCTTCCGGAAGATATGCCTGAAAGCCTAAGGAGATAATTTTCTTCAGGTGAATCAGGGAAGTCGTAATGATGATGATGTCTTTGGCATGAATGTGATCCAGCATGTAATAGGTACTGGAACCGGTGCCGATGAAGATGACATCGCCGTCATTTACCAATGAGGCGGCTTTTTTGGCGATGGCGATCTTCTTTTCCTTTTCCTGATCGATGACATCGAGAAAGTCGGGATCGCTTGTCGTAACGGCATAGGGATCAAAATGACTGCTTCCCTGTTCCGCAATGATCCGGATCGGTTCGATTGAGCCGTGTTTTTTGATGATCAGTCCGGCTTTCGCCATCTTGACGATGTCCCGGCGGATGGTTGCCGGGGAGGAATCAAGTTCGGGGACCAATTGGTCAACCGTCAGAGAATCGTGATTCTGAAGCAGCTCCATGATGCGGTTCCATCTCTGTTGTTCAAACATCAGTCTGCCTCCTTTATATATGTAAGATCCTTATACTTCTCCGGAATGTCATTTCCGATGAAGATGACATCTTCGGGTTTGGTAAAACAAGCCAATGAGCGAATGCCGTACTTGCTGCTGTCGCCAAGCACATAAGCAACGCCCGAGTTATGCAGAATCAGCTGTTTCAGCGAAGAATCTTTCAGGCTTGAAGTCGTGTATCCGAAATTGAAGTCAACACCGAGCGTACCGATGAAAGACTTCGAAAAAGTCAATTTTGATAAAGTGATCATTGATGAATCGGTCAGTGTGATCGCACCGCGATTGGAATCGATAAATCCTTCCAAGGCGAACGTGTTGATCTTCAGATCAGCAAGCTTCAGCAAGTGAGGAACGCCATTGGTGACAGCCGTGATTTTCTTTTCCTTCAGATAATCGATCATGAAGAAAGAAGAAGAACTTGAATCCAGATAGATGGAGTCTCCGTCTTCGACGAAAGAAGCGGCAGTTTTGGCGATTCTTTGTTTTGCTTCGACGTTTGTCTTTATCTGCATGGAGAATTCATATGGCAGTGTATAGTCGCTGCTTCTGTATGCAGCAATGTGATTTAAAGGGTCTGCGCCTTTATAAAGCACCGCCCCGCCATGAACACGTTTTGCGATTTTCCGATCTTCCATTTCGATGAGATCCCGTCTTACGGTTCCCAAAGAAATTTCCAGTTTTTCTGCGATTTCATCAACCGATACAAAGTCTTTGCCTTCCAGCATTTCTTTGATCAGATCGAGACGTTTGTTTGACATAATATTCAATCTCCTCATAGAAATTATATCATAATAATCACTAAAATTGATTATTTTATGGTATTTTAAACTATTTTATACCAATAGATTGATTTATATGATAATATAAAGTATAATATAATCAATTAAATTAATAAGGAGGTTTTTCATGGAAGACAGAAATGTGATTCTTGATACATACAAAAGGTGGTTAAAAGAAGGCGATATTTTAAATACATTCGATAAACAGACCCGCTGCTACATCAGCTGTGTTGAGAAGTATCCCTGCGGTTCCCAGCACAGTCATTACGGAATTGAACACTTTACGAAATTATTCGAAAAGTTTTCTTATCTTGAAATCCTTCTTTGTAATAATGTGATCCGGATTCATTCGGATTCCGCCTGGCAATCCTGTGTGCTGATCTATCGCTATCTGAATGAAGGTGACTATGATGAAGTGGTTGCCTTGAATGTCAACAGCTGGCACAAAGAAAACGGCGTCTGGAAAATAAAAGAATTCCGTTGGGATTGCATGCTGCAGCCAAAAAAAGCGATTGAAGGCATGTATTTTGAAACTGAAGCCCTGAAATATTACCCGGGGATTCATCTGCCGGTGATTTCCGGAGAACTGGATAACCCATGGCACAGAATCAAAGAAGATGCAGAGAAAACTGTTGAAACACAAGTAACGGAGACAATCTCCCGATATGCGTTTGGGATCGATACATTGAATATCGCTTTGTGTGATGATGCTTTGTCTGAAGATATTATTGTCAATATGGCGCCCTGGGGAGCGATGGACAAGCGGGAGTTTATGCAGACTTTGAAATTCAATCGGCAATCCAACCGTTATTGGGCACATCCGGTGATGATCGAATCGCTGGAAATTCATGAAAACAAGGCGTTCGTCAAAGCTTATCGTATGGCGGGTCATAAACAGAAAATTATGGCCGCCCCTGCCGATCCGGAACATGTCTTTGCGGATGCCCGTTATGAATTCGAACTGAAGAAAGAAGACGAGTGGAGAATAACAAAGCTCGACTATCTGTTAGGAATCCTGGAATGGGAAAGAGATGAAAATGCGATTTTGGTGAGGAAGCAGGATGAAGCAGTATAAATACGCTTTCTTTGATATCGATAATACGCTGACAGACAATAAGACAAATACCATTCCTTCAAAATTGAGGGATGCTTTGGATCTTCTGGAAAAAGAAGGCTTTCGATTATCGATCGCTACCGGAAGAAGTTACGACGGTATTCCCGAAGCAGTCAGAAATTATTACCCGTGGTTTTCCTATATTGCTTATAACGGACAGCTGGTTTATGATCGCAAAGGAAAAGTTCTCAGAGAGCTCTATATTCCCAACGCTTCCGCAAAAGAAGCAATGAGACTTGCCGATCAGACGGGGACGACACTGGAAATCAAGACAAGCAGAGGCATTTATCGCTATAATGACCTGACGCCCGCCTACGAAAAGACCTATCGTTTTTTTAATATGGAACCCTGGCAGAAAGGGATTTACAGAGAAGATGACAAGGTCATTGCCTTGATGGCAAGCCGGGAAAACAACGAAAGTTACGATGATTTTATGAAGATAGATCATCTCGAAGTTTTTCCGACCGAGCACAATTACGCCGACATCAATCTCAAAGGGATGTCAAAATACGAAGGGATCCGTTTTCTGAAAGAATACTATGGTTTTGATCGATATCTTGCGTTCGGCGATTCATCCAACGATTATGAGATGTTAAAAAACGCGGATATTTCTGTCGCCATGAGAGATGCGGATCAGCAGTTGAAAAAGGTCTGTACAATGGTGACTGACGGTGCCGGAGATAACGGTATTTATCATGCGGTATTGAAGCTGTTTGAAAAACAATAAATGGGCTGTTGCGAAACGATGAATTCGTAACAGCCTTTCAATTATATTGAAACTGTCAAGGTATTTTATATATGGCAACAAGATTCATTTCGCTGTTCTGATCGTCGATGAATAATTCTCTTTCAAAAAGGGAGTTATTATATTCCCGACGATGAAGCCAAGAGACGGTGAATAGAATTGAATATGACTTGAATAAGCCCGCTGTCATGCGGGTTTTCAAGTGTTTTAATGATCATGATATCTTATAAATCGACACATTTTATCAGAAAAAGCGTCAAAAAAATTTAAGCTAAACAAAAATAATTAATTTCAAAAGATATTGCGGTTGTATTTTAATCGTTGTGGCTATCACTGTATTTGTATTTATTTACTACCTAAAAAATATAAAATTTAGGTAGTAAATTTTTATATAGAAAAAATATGAGAATCCCCTGATTTTCGTTTGGATTTGCGCAGATTTGTGAAATACAATAAGATAAGAAACCTAAACAAAACACAAGAAGGAGAAAGTATATGTTGTCAATCATTCTTGCCATACCTGTCTCGATAGCGTTGCTGGTGTGGATCAATCGTTTAAAGAAAGATGATCCGTTCCCCAAAGGAACGATGTTAACGCTGCTGGTTGCCGGTGTAATTGCCGGTATCTTATCAAGTATCACCACCATAGCCGGAGCACTCATAAGTTTTGTTGCCCAATATGGTATAGAACCGATCACACAGATGTTCACCGATTCCGCCAATGCAGCCAAACATGCCGAGGAGTTTCTGGAACTGGTCAAAAGCGGTACCTATTCTCCGGTAGCGTCATTCATCAAGACCTTCATCCTGGTCGGTTTTGTCGAAGAGATCTTTAAGTACATGTGCACCAAAGCTGTCATCAAAAAGAAAGGGATCGCCAGAACCTGGATGGATGTTCTGCTGTGTTTTGCGATCACGGCCATCGGTTTCCAGCTGAGTGAAGACATCCAGTATTCTTCCGGCAGCGTCATGACGGCGATCTTCAGAGCTTTGACGCCGTACCATTTTACCTTCGCAACGATCATGGGCTATTACTATGGTTTAGCAAAAACGACGGGAAAGAAATTCTATATGTTCCTGGCGCTGTTCATCCCTTCGCTTTTACATACGCTGTTTGATTTCTCCATCTCCTCCATGCAGTATGTTGAAGTGTTCCTGCTGCTGTTCTTCGCCATGACGATCTTGCTTTGTGCGTTGACGGTCGTGATGATCGTCAAGATCAACAAGTGGCACAAGAATAAAACGCTGGATATTGAGATCGAAGAATAGCTTGAAAGGATCTGAAAAAAGTCAAAAAGGATCGTTACCAAGAAAGGAAACGATCCTTTTAATGCCCATATCATATAAATCCACCATTTGAAATGGTGGACCAGTAACAACAGTAGTGTTACACGAAGTACCAGGATAAAAAAAGCCTATGATATCCTGTTTGTGGGTCTCAACCACAAATAAGAATAATCATAGGAGGTGCCCATGGA
>JAFRIG010000046.1 GCA_017432895.1 Erysipelotrichaceae bacterium
CTTTTGATTATTTAAGGGGATAAATATATACGATACAACTGATTTTAGGGGGCTAGTATCGGCAAGGCCTCACTTCCTTGCACCTATATAGTACAAAAAGTCTATATCCACATTATGTTTTAAATATGTAAAATTGTGTGATTGGAACCTAAACAAGGTATCGGTCAAAAAAATCTAATAAATATATCAAAAAACCCTTTTATAGAGTGTTTTTAGACTAATTCTTATGGTATCCACAGCTTAATATACAGTTGTAGGAGGAAAACAAAATGAAGAAAGGAAAGAAATTAGTCACAGTCTTTTTAACAGTTTTGCTGCTTATTCACAACATCCCCTTTGCCGTCTACGCGGAAGAAGATGTTAAAGAGATCGTTGAAAACGAAAACTCAGCTGAGCAGAATATCACGGACACCGTTGAGCTCAGCAACGAAAATGTCGAAGAAAAGAAAGAAGAAGAGAAAAAAGAAACTGAACAGATCGCTCAGGTCGAAAAACTCGAAGAAGCTGTCCAGTTGGAAAACAATATCGAAGAGAACAAGTCTTCCGAAACCCTGAAAGAAGAAGTCAAGGAAGAGGAAGCTCTTGAGGAAGTCGAAGAAGAAGAGATCGTTGAAGTAGTCGAAAAGAAAGACAAGATCAAGGTCACGGTCAACTTCACCAACATCCTTAAAGCCGATGGTTCGATCATCAGCTCCACAGAATCCAATACCCTCTCCAAGGGTGTTACCTGGACTTTCACAGCTAAAAAGTTAGACAACAAGGTCGTCAGCAAGAACTTCTCATACAATGGCAACAAGTATGCATACAGCGGAAAATGGATCTACGCCGATGGCAGCGAAGTATCGAGCCCGTTAAGCTACAGCTACGATGATTTCGCAGATGATACGACCATCACTCTCAGCCCGGTATATGAAATCACTGAACCTGCCCACCTGGTCGTCAGACTCATCGACAATATCTCGACCGGTTCCGGTGCCGCAGCGAATATCGATACCTTCACGTCTTATTCCAAGACCTTCAAGAATCCGGCCAGCCAGCCTCATTACAGCTTCCTGTACTGGCAGGATGCCTCAACCGGAAACACCTATGTCGCAAAAGACAAGTATACGATCACGGCTAAAGAGATCGGTGAAGGCGCAACCAAGGAAGTCAACTTCTACGCCGTCTGGCAGCCTTCGCTCACCGTCAATTACTACAACGAAAACGGCAAAAAGCTCACCAGCAAGGAAGTTTACACGGATCTTGATCTGTACAGCTACACTCCCGCAGCTGCTTCCGGCAAGACTTTCGCCGGCTGGGCATACGAGAAAGGTTCCAGCGAGATCATCGCCAGAGATACGAAATTAAATGCTCCGGCTCTCACAACTGAAAAAGTTTCTCAGACTGTCTATAACGTCTACGCTTGCTATGAAACAACATATGCAATTGAACACTACGTCGAAGAACTCAATGGCAGCTACAGCCTGAAACAGTCTGAAAGCGGCAAGGCCATCATCGGCTCCAGTGTCAATGCCAATGCCAATACTTATGAAGGCTTCCACCTCAACAGCAGCCTGTCTAACGACAATGGCATCGTCAAAGAGGGTCTGGTCTTAAAGCTCTACTACGATCGCAATGAACACAGCGTTTCATACGAATACACCAACACCGTATCCGGTGCTACCGCCTTACCTCAGATTGCTTCTTACAAGTATGGCCAGCAGGTAAAGGTCGCTGCCAAGGCTCAGGCTAAAGGCTATACCTTCTTAGGCTGGGACCACGAAGACTTCACGATGGGCGATGCGGATATCGTCATCAAGGGTTCCTGGAACATCAACTCCCACAAGGTAAGCTACGCCTATACGGGTGAGGTTCCCGCCAATGCTCCGGCACTTCCCGAAACCAAAGAATATGATTTCAACAGCGAAGTAGCTATCGCGGCTGCTCCGGAATTAAAGGGTTACAGTTTCTCCGGTTGGGATCATGAAACATTCACGATGCCTGATGAAGCAGTTGCCATCAGCGGATACTTCACAATCAACAGCTACAACGTGAGCTACGAATACGAAGGCGAAGTTCCTGAAAACGCTCCGAAAGCTCCTGAAGCTAAAGATTACAAGTTCGGTTCTGATGTGACGATCGCAGATGCTCCGACGATGGAAGGCTATACCTTCTCCGGTTGGGATCATGAAAACTTCACGATGGATGCCGAGAACGTCGTCATCAAGGGTCACTGGACGATCAACACTCATAAAGTGAGCTACGTTTACGCGGAAGGTTCTCCGGCAAACGCTCCGGCTCTTCCCGAGATGAAAGAATATGATTTCAACGAAATGGTTGAAGTTGCGGATGCTCCGGAATTAAAAGGTTACACCTTCTTAGGCTGGAGTGAAGAAGATTTCCAGATGCCTGATCAGGATGTTGAGATCATCGGTTCCTGGAAGATCAACTCATACAAAGTAACTTATGAATACGAAGAAGGTTCTCCGGCAAACGCTCCGGCTCTTCCTGAAGCTAAAGAATACGATTTCAACAGCGAAGTAGCTATCGCCGCTGCTCCTGAGATGGAAGGCTACACCTTCTCAGGCTGGGATCATGAAAACTTCATCATGGACGCTGAAGATGTCATCATCAGAGGCTCCTGGACTATCAACTCTCACAAAGTAAGCTACGAATACAATGGCGAAGTTCCTGAAAATGCTCCGGAACTCCCTGAAAGCAAAGAATACGACTACAACGAAGCAGTTGAGATCGCCAAGATCGACAATATCAAAGGTTACACCTTCTTAGGCTGGAACAAAGAAGATTTCCAGATGCCTGATGAAGATGTCACGATAAGCGGATCCTGGATCATCAACACTCATGAAGTCAGATACGAATACGAAGGTGATGTTCCGGCAAACGCTCCGGCAGCACCTGAAGCTAAAGATTATGAATTCAATAGCGAAGTAGCTATCGCTGAAGCTCCGGAATTAAAGGGTTATACCTTCTCCGGTTGGGATCATGAAAACTTCACAATGGACGATGAAGACGTCGTCATCAAGGGTTCCTTCAAGATCAACAGCTACAACGTGAGCTACGAATATGAAGGTGAAGTTCCTGAAAATGCACCGAAACTTCCGGAAGCTAAAGATTACGAATTCGGCAGCGAGATCGTCATCGAAGATGCCGCTGAATTAAAAGGCTACACTTTCTCAGGCTGGGATCATGAAAACTTTATCCTGGACGACGAAGATGTCGTGATCAAGGGAAGCTTCTCGATCAACAGCTACAAAGTCAGATACGAATACGAAGGCGAAATTCCTGAAGGCGCAAGCGAGCTGCCGTCAGAAGAAGAATATGAATTCGCTTCAATGGTTAAGATCGCTGAAGAAGCAACAGCTGAAGGCTATACCTTCTCCGGCTGGGACCACGAAGACTTCACGATGGACGCTGAAGATGTCGTGATCAAAGGAAGCTTCACGATCAACCGCTACACGGTAACCTGGAAGAACTACGACGGATCAGATCTGGAGATCGATGAAGAAGTCGCATATGGCGAAACTCCTTCCTTCGATGGTCTGACTCCTGAAAGAAAAGCCGATGGCAGATACACCTACAGATTCAAGGAATGGACTCCTGAGATCGAAGATGTAAAAGCCGATGCAACATACACGGCGGTCTACGAAGCGATCGCTATCCCTGAAGAAGAAGACGTTTCAGCAAGCCAGCCGGAGCCCGAAGCACCTGCAAAACCTGCAGCTCCTACATCCCCTACGGTCTCTACCCCGGAAGAAGTTGAAGAACCGGAAGAGATCATCGCTGAGGCTCCGACTGTGATCGCTGAAGATGTTTCGAACCTGGTCTACATCGCCGACGAAGCTGCTCCGCAGGCCATGCCTCAGAGAAGCTGGGCTCTGATCAATCTGCTGTCCGTGATCGTCTCGATCCTGACGGCTCTGATGATGGTGATCAGCTTCTTCAGACACAAAGACGAGAACGAAGAAAACGAAGAAGAAAATGAAGAGAACGATGATCCTAAAGGTCGCAACAAGCTCTTAGGTATCATCCCGGCCCTGATCGCGACGATCGCCTTCATCCTGACGGAAGACATGCGCAACCCGATGGCTCTGATCGACAGATACACGATCATGATGCTGATAATAATGCTAAGTAATCTGGTGCTGGCTTATATTACCAGAAATAGAAGGAAGGAGGATGAGGAGGAACAGGATCTAAAATTACATGAAGCTTAAAAACCTGGAAGGAAAAAGGGAAGGTGAAAAATCTTCTCTTTTTTCTTGTTTCGTACCAGACATTTATCTATAATGGAAAGGTAACGCAACAAAGAAGGAAACACTATGAAACTCAATCAAGGGATCAGGCTCATCGCCATCGGATTTCTGTTCACCATTATCAATCTGAATATAACTACTACTTCAAACACGATAAATGTTACCCCGGATTTCATTGGCTGGCTTTTGATCGCAGCAGGTCTGACCAAGATGAAGGAATACACCAGAAGGAAACCTTATTATCTGGGTGGGGCAGTTCTGTTAACCCTGATCACGATCGCTTTATGGCTGACAGCCATTATCTTCCCGAAGTTCGATCTTCGATACTACGAGGTCGGTGCGAGTCTGATCACGGGTCTATATATCTTCATCCTGTTAGGCTTACTGGCAAAGATCGCCAAAGACCACGGGTCAAGACATGCCCATAATCTCAGAGTTCTGCGCTATGCCTATCTGATCGTCTATATCCTTTTCCAGGCTATCGAACTGACAGCCATCTATCTGCCGCTCAATGTCTTAAGTATTATCACTTTGATTGCGGGAACCGCTGCTTTGGTTATCGCAGTCGCGACGGCCATCGTGCTGTTCAAACTGTCTTTCGATCTGGAGAAAGAAGAAGAATAGAAAATAAAATACATGAAAATAAGATCGGCCCTGACGGGTCGATCTTTAGTTGTTGTCGTATGTTAGCGAATATCCTCTTTCATAAATGATCCTGTCGCTGTAGGAATATTGACCATAGCGAAAGTTGAGATCCGGGATATCGACGGGCAGTTTGCCCTGGGGTTTGATATCGCCATACATCACCAGTAAAGCGGCGATCAGATTGGGTGGATAGCCTTTGCCATCCAAAGGCAGTCTCCTGATGCCGGCGGCATAGTAACAGGCCAGTTTGGCATCGGTCTCAAAACGGGTGAGATCGTAAGGAAGCTGGGCGGATAACAATACTGTCTTGATCTTGTTTCTTTGGCAATACAGCAGTGAACGGTCGATCATCTTGAACTCGGTGCCATTCAGATCGGCGGTCTCATAGAGATAGGAGAGGAAGACGACGATGTCGGCTTTTCCCAGATAGGGTTGGATATTACGTTTGAAATCCTCTTGCGTTTCTTGTGAACCGAAGGTACAGATCGAGATGTTTTTATCGCTTCTGATGAGACCTTTTTCCTTTAGCATTTCAATGCCGTAAAGCATCGAATTGGTTTGTGAGGAATAAGGAGCCATGATCAGAACTTTATCCTCTTCCGTCAAAGGCAGGATGTCATCATTCTTGATCAGCGTGACGGCTCTTTCACTGATACCCATTTCGATGGCGTGATGTTCCTCAGAGCCGATATCGATGGTCCTTTCTTCCTTGTTTTCCTCAAGCAGGCCGTGTTCAAGTTTTAAAGTTATGATGCGGCTTACGGCTTCATCGATCCTTTCTTTGGCGATGCTTCCTTCCGCGACGAGGTTGACGATGGCGGTGACGTAGTTTTTTAATTCCTTTATATATAAGGAAGTGCTTTTCTGATCATCCACCGGCATCAGCAGCATGTCGACGCCGGCATTGATACATAAGGCGATGGCATCCTTTTTGCGGAAATTTTTGGCAATGGCATTCATCGAAAGAGAATCGGTCACCACGACCCCGTCAAATTTCATTTTGTCTCTTAGGATGCCCTGCATGATCTTTTGGGATAAGGTAGCCGGCAGATAGATTTCTTCGCCATTGAGAGAATGGTAGGTGCTATCTTCGATCAAAGGATACTGGATGTGGGCGGACATGATCATATCGACCCCGCCCTGGATACCTTTCTTGAAAGGGATGAGTTCGAAGGATTCCAGTTCCTGCTGCTCGATATTGATTAAAGGCAGGCCGGTATGGGAATCCACATCGGTATTGCCATGGCCGGGGAAATGTTTGATGGCACTGATCACGCCTTCATCCTGCAGGCCTTTGACGAAATATAGAAGATCGTCGGCAACGGCTTGCGGATCGCCGGAAAAGGAACGGATGCCGATGACCGGATTGGCCGGTTCGGAGTTGATGTCGGCATCGGGAGCCAGGTCGACGTTGATGCCTAAATCCATCAGCTCATCGCCGATGATGCGGGCAGCCTGATAGATATCTTCGCTATCCCCATTGGCACCCAGTGCCATATTGCCGGGCATGATGGTGCCGAATTCGATACGTCTGACGGCTCCGCCTTCCTGGTCGGCTGCGATCAGTAAGGGCAGATGATCTCCTGCAAGACTGGCTTCATTGAGGTCGGTGACCAGTTTTTTAGTCTGGTCGGTACTTTGGATATTATCGGTAAAAAGAATGACGCCGCCAAAGCCGTATTCTTCTATCGTTTCTTTGACGATCGGCGTGATCTCAGTGAGACTGACATAGTCATCCATGGAAGTGAAATCTTCATAGCGGAAAGACGGCATCAGCATCTGCGCCGCTTTTTCTTTCAGGCTCATGGAATTCAAAATGGCCTGAACTTGGTCTTTCTGTGAATTCTGACAGGATAATAAGCAGCTGCCAAGCAGACAGACGAGAACCAGATTTATAAGCTTCTTCATGTCTTTATTTTAACGCAAAGAAAAAGGGCTTTCGCCCTTAGTTTTGATATACGCATTGGCCACCAAGATAAGTGGCTTTGACTTTGATCTCATGGATCTTCTTGGGATCGACCGTGAAGGGATCTTCCTCCAGAACGACGAAGTCGGCCAGATAGCCATCCTTTATTAAACCCTTGTGATCTTCTTCAAAGGAAGCTTTGGCTGAATTGATGGTGAAGGAATCCAGAGCCTCTTTGACCGAGAAGGCCTGTTCAGGAAGATAGGGACCCGTGCCGTCGAGCGAAGTTCTGGTGATCGCACATTCGATGCCTCTTAATGTATCGGGTATTTCGACCGGGGCATCCGAGCCATTGGAGACCGTCAATACGCCATCCATCAGCGTCTTCCAGTTGTAGGAAGTTGAAGCTAATTCTTTTCCGACGCGGTCTTCAACGATGTGATTGTCGTAATCAAGGAAGACCGATTGAGCATAGATGTGGGTCTTAAGCCTGATCATCCTATCCAGCTGGTCCTTGCGGGAGATCTGGCAATGGACGATGCCATGGCGGTGATCTTCGCGGGGATTTTCATTAAGGGCGTCTTCGATGGCATTGAGTACCTTGTCAAGACAGGCATCGCCGATGGCATGGACGGCGACGGATATGTCATGGGCATTGGCGTAGCTGATCATCTGTTTGAACTGTTCGTCGGTGAATAAGGAGAAACCGCAGGTGGATGGATCGTCATTATATGGTTCAGTTAAATGGGCAGTCCTGCCGCCTAAGGAACCATCGCCCAGCAGCTTAAGAGGTCCGATTCTGAAGCGGTCATCACCAACACCGGTCACGTTGCCGGCTTTGACGAAACGTTTGAATTCTTCATAGTCGTTGAAATTGGACTGTTCATTGACTCTGACCGTGAGCTTTCCTTCTTTTATCAGTTCTTTGAAGGCTTCGTTGATCGTTTCAAAGGGGATGGCCCTGAAGCAGGAATAGTCGTCACTGTGGCTGGAGGTGATGCCAAAGGCGTTGAGGGCCTTGGAACTTTCTTCCATCATCTCTTTGAGTTCGTCCTTGTCAGGCAGGGGGATGCAGTTTTCGATCAGGTCGAAGGCGTTGTCGTAGATCAGACCGTTTTCAAAATCGATGGCTCCGCCTAAAGGAGCGATGGTATCAGCTGTGATGTTAGCTATCTCCAAGGCTTTGGAGTTGACCACACAGCAATGTCCGCAGGCTCTTGTCAGCATCATCGGTCTGTCCATTGACAGCTTATCGAGATCGGCCTTGGTCGGCATGCGCTTGACATCGGTGAAGTAGTCCTGATTCCAGCCCCGACCTCTGATCCAGGCGTTTTCCTTGAAATTCCTTTGGGCGATAAAGGATCTCATGTATTCCAGCATCTCTTTTAAAGATGAAGTATGTTCATTGAGTTTGGCCATGATCAGTGACTGACCAAAGCTGAGGATATGCATATGGGAATCGTTGAAGCCGGCACAGACGAAACTTCCCTGTAAGTCGATACTTTCATCGGCAATATCTGCTGATACGAATCTTCCATCTTCAACAGTAAAGGAATCACAGAATCCTTCCCCGGTGTAGACCCTGGCATTGTAGTAGCGTGTTTTCATCGCTTTTTTCCTCCGTGTAATATAGTGAAATTATAACATGAAAATTTTTTCATAAAGAGGAAACGGCTTTCATTTTCTATTGACAATTATTTTCAATTAGACTAATATAAACGTTATAAGTACACTCGAAAGGAGACTTATTAATGAAAAAATTATTTTCTATTCTGATGGTACTGTTATTGCTGGTAGGATGCTCCGGCGGTAATGGCGGAGACTCGCAAGGCTCTGAAGAGACCGCAGCAGTCAGGACGGTCACTGTTCAGGCTCCGACTCCGATCATTTCCATGGACCACCATATCGCAACCGATGGTACTTCATTCATCGCTGCCACCATGTGCATTTCCGGCTTAATGGAACTGGATGAAAACGGTAATCCGCTTCCTGATATGGCTGAATCCTATGATCTGAGCGATGATGGTCTGACTTACACCTTCCATCTGCGTGATGCAGTCTGGTCAAACGGCGATCCTGTTACAGCCAACGACTTCGTTTACGGCTGGAACAGACTGGTCGATCCGGACACTGCTTCCGATTACAGCTGGATGCTGGAAACGGCTTCCGTCGAATCCTATGAAGCAACGGATGACAAGACGTTCGTCGTCAAACTCTCCACACCTTCAGGCTTCTTCGTAGCGCTGACGGCCTTCCCTTCGTTCTTCCCGATGAACCAGAAGTTCGTTGAAGAAAAGGGTGACCAGTATTCGCTGTCCGTCAATGATCTGCTTTACAACGGACCTTACACGATGACTTCCTGGACTTCCGGCTATTCCTTCGAATTCGAACTGAATCCGAACTACTGGAATGCGGAAAAATACAAGAACGAATATGCGGAGAAGGTCGTCTTCCGTGAGATCACCGATACGCAGACCGCTTTGATGGAATATGAAAGCGGCAACCTGGACAACGTCTCATTATCAGGCGAACAGGTCGATGCCAACAAGGATGTCGATGGCTTTGTCAACAGACTGGCCGGTTACATGTACTATCTGTCCGTCAACATGGGCAACAACGTTCATGATCGTTCAGGTGCTGCCGACCTGGCTAATGCCAATGTCAGACAGGCTATGCTGTATGCGATCGACAGAGAAGACATCGCCAGAGTTCTGAACGATGGTTCTGTCGCAGCC
The DNA here is from genome assembly GCA_017432895.1 of Erysipelotrichaceae bacterium. GTDB lineage: Bacteria > Bacillota_I > Bacilli_A > Erysipelotrichales > Erysipelotrichaceae > Colivicinus. The sequence continues at coordinate 9,540 of JAFRIG010000046.1, forward strand.
GGCGGTATCATTCCGATCGGTCTGGCTTCCAATCCTTCCAACGGTAAAGACTTCCGTGACGATGCCGGTCAGGTCGTAGCTTACGATCCGGATCTGGCTAAGGATTACTATGCCAAGGCTGTTGCGGAACTTGGTCACGATGTAACATTCGAGCTCTTATACGGTACTGATGAAGGCGATTCCGTCATCAAGGCTGCCGAGCGTATCCAGTTCTATCTTGAACAGGCCGGTTTCACTGTCAACCTCAATGGCAAGCCTAAGAAAGAAAGACTTGACCTCGCAGGCAATACTAACGATCACGATTACGATGTCATGCTGACACGTTGGGGCCCGGACTATGGCGATCCTCAGACTTACATGGATCTGTTTGTTTCGACCAACTCTTCCAACAACGACGGCGGTTACAATTCGGCAGAATATGACGGCTTAGTCGCTGATGCCGAAAGAGGCGCCGGTGCTACCGATGCCGATGTCAGATGGAAAGATTTCCTTGATGCTGAAGTTCAGCTGGTCAAGACCGATGCTGCTGTCATTCCTGTATTCCAGGCCGGCGGCGCTATGATCATCAGCCCGAGCATTTCCGGTATCGAATTCCACTCAGCTGCCGTTGACAGCTACCGTCATATCGTAGTCAACAAATAAAAGGCTGATCTTTAAGTATGAAACTTTAGAGCGGTTGAGCCTAGCTTGATCGCTCTATTGTTTTTGAAAGGAGCGTGTTTATGAAGAAATACATTATGAAAAGAGTTATGATCTCGATCGCAACTCTTTTGGTGATCATCCTGGTGCTGTTTCTATTGATGGACCTGATGCCTGGTACACCTTTTAATGATGAAAAACTGACGGAAGCGCAACTGGCTTTGCTTTATCAGAAATACGGTCTGGATAAACCATTGTTAGTTCGCTTTTTCCTTTATCTGAAGAATATGCTGATGGGGGACCTCGGTGTTTCCTATGCGATAAACAAGAACTTTGCGATTTCAGACATGATTAAAGGGCGTTTGGGGATCTCGATCGCCGTCGGTGCGATGGCGATGCTGTTTGGTACGATCCTGGGTCTTATCTTAGGTATCCTGGCTGCCCTCAATCACAATACCTGGATCGATAACCTGTGTTCGGTGATCTCGGTCATCGGCGTCAGCGTTCCTTCCTATGTCTGTGCTCTGCTTTTGTGCTACTACGTGGCCTATAAGCTCAAGCTCTTGCCTATCCTATACAATCAGACGATGCCATTTAAATCGCTGATCCTGCCGGCTTTGGCTTTGTCGGTGTCACCGACGGCCAATATCGCCAGATTTACCAGGTCGGAAATGCTGGATGTGCTCAATTCCGATTACATTCAGCTGGTCCAGTCCAAAGGCGTCAAAGAGTATCGCATGATCATCAAACATGCCTTAAGAAACACTTTGATCCCGATCATCACGGTCATGGGACCCTTGCTGGTAAACCTGTTGACGGGTTCTTCCGTCATCGAAAGGATCTTCGGTATTCCGGGTATCGGTCTATTGATGATCAGCGGCATTCAGCAGAACGACTACAACGTCACGATCGCCTGTTCCTTCATCTATTCGGTGATGTATATCGCGGTGATGCTGTTTGTCGATATCCTTTACGGTATTATCGATCCCCGGATCAGGGTCGCCAAGGAGGGTTGAAATGAGTGAAATAAAGAACCACGAATTCCACCACGACGATTTTGAATTCGCCCATGAAGAAGGGGAAAAGCTGATCGATAAGACCTATAAATCCACTTCCTACTGGAAGGATGTCTGGGGCAACTTCTCCAAAAACAAGGGTGCTTTGATCGGTGCCATCATCATCGTCATCATCATCCTGCTGGCCATCTTTGGCCCGAATATGAACCCGCATACCTACAAGTCGATCAACCTGGGTCATGAATGCATCGTGCCCAGGATCCCGATCTTAGAGAAACTGGGTATCGCCAACGGCTATTTCAAAGGCAACGACCAGTATGAAGCCAAGGGTATCAAGGATCTCTATTACTGGTTCGGTACGGATACCCAGGGCCGAGATATCTTTACCCGTGTCTGGGCCGGTACCAGAGTATCGTTAGTCATCGCTTTTGCGGCGGTGTTAGTCGATATCTTCATCGGCATGGTCTATGGCCTGGTCTCCGGTTTCATCGGCGGTAGAGTCGATATGATCCTGCAGCGTATCGCCGAGATCCTCAATGGTATCCCGACCTTAGTCGTCGTCACTCTTTTGGGTCTGGTGCTTAAACCCGGCATTTCTTCCATCATCTTCTCGCTTGTCTTAACAGGCTGGATCGGTATGGAAAGGATCGCCCGTGCACAGGTCTTAAAGGTCAAGGAACAGGAATACATCCTGGCTTCCACGACTCTTGGTGCTTCAAAGTTCAGACTGATCTTCAAGGAAGTCTTGCCCAACATCTTCGGACAGGTCATCATCACTTCAATGTTCTCCATACCAAGTGCGATCTTCCTTGAGGCTTATCTGTCTTTCCTGGGCTTAGGTGTGCCGGCTCCTTTGGCATCCTTGGGATCTTTGGTCTCCGATGGCTACAAGTCCATGACGACTTATTCATACATCCTGATCATCCCGGTCATCGTGCTGGGTATCCTGATGTTATGCTTCAATCTCTTTGCGGATGGTTTGCGTGATGCATTTGATCCGAAGATGTTAAACAAGTAGGTGATATTATGGCAAAATTCAAAAGAGATAAAAACGAAAGAGTCCTTTCGATCAGAGACCTGAATATATCTTTCAAGACCAATTACGGCGTCGTCAGAGCGATCAGAGGTGTCCGTCTGGACCTCTTCCAGGGTGAGACGGTCGCAATCGTGGGCGAATCAGGTTCAGGCAAGTCGGTCACCGTCAAGACGATGATGGGCATCCTGGATTCCAACGGTACCATCGATTCCGGTTCCATCAATTACCGCTATACCGATAAGGACGGTCAGATGGTCGAATGCGATCTGGCCAAGATGTCGCAGAAAGACATCCGTTACAACCTGTGCGGCAAGCACATCGCCATGGTCTTCCAGGATCCGATGACTTCCTTAGATCCGACGATGACTATCGGCAAGCAGATCATGGAACCGATGATCGAACACAAGTACGCCAATAAGGAAGAAGCGGCCAAAAAAGCTTTGGAGCTGCTGGATGAAGTCGGTATTTCCGAACCGGCAAAGACTTTCAAACAGTATCCGCATGAATTATCAGGCGGTATGAGACAAAGAGTCGTCATTGCCATCGCTTTGGCTTGTGACCCCGATATCCTTATCTGTGACGAGCCGACTACGGCTTTGGACGTCACGATCCAGGCCAAGATCCTGGAGAAGATCAAGGAGATCCAGTTAAAGAAGAATATTTCCGTCATCTATATCACCCATGATTTAGGCGTCGTTGCCAAGGTCGCGGACTATGTGGCGGTCATGTATGCCGGCAGGATCGTGGAAAAAGGCAATATCAATGAAGTCTTCTATGATCCGCGTCATCCGTATACCTGGGGATTACTGTCTTCGATGCCGGATGTCGATACCGATTCCGATCGACTTTTTGCCATCCCGGGCTCTCCGCCCAATCTGATGGAAGAAGTGGTCGGCGATGCCTTTGCGCCGCGTAATCCGTTTGCGTTGAAGATCGACTACCGTGAAGAACCGCCGATGTTCGATGTGGGCGGTCAGCACCGTGTCGCATCGTGGCTTTGCGATCCGCATGCCCCGAAAGTTGAACTTCCGGAAGACTTGAAAGTAAGGATCGCCAAGATGAAGAAGGAGGCAGGTATCAATGAGTGAGATCAGAAAACCATTGCTTCATGTGGAAAATCTTAAGCAGCATTTCCGCATTAATCGCAAACAGACGACCAAAGCGGTCGACGGTATCAGCTTCGATATCTATGAAGGCGAGACCTATGGTCTGGTTGGCGAATCAGGTTCAGGCAAGTCGACGACCGGTCGAGCCATCATCAGATTATATAAACCGACGGATGGCACGATCATCTTTGACGGTCACGACATTTCCGGCAAGCTTTCCAAACAGGACGAGGAATATCTGCGTACCAATATGGCCATGATCTTCCAGGACCCGATGGCTTGTCTCAATCCCCGTAAGAAGGCGAAAGAAATCATTGCCGAAGGTCTGGAGATCCACCATCTGTGTAGTTCACAGGCGGAACTGGATGAGAAGGTCAATTCAATATTAGATAAGGTCGGTCTGTCCCGAGAACAGGCGACCAGATTCCCGCATCAGTTCTCCGGCGGTCAGCGTCAGCGTATCGGTATCGCCAGAGCTCTGGTCATGAATCCCAAACTGGTCATCGCTGATGAATGTATCTCGGCTTTGGATGTTTCCATTCAGGCTCAGGTCGTCAACCTGATGAAGGACTTGCAGGATGAACTTGGTACGACTTACCTGTTCATTGCCCACGACCTTTCGATGGTCAAGTACATCTCCGATCGTATCGGGGTCATGCATCTGGGCTACATCGTCGAGACCGGAACTACCGATGAGATCTTCGAGAATCCGATCCATCCTTATACCAAATCACTGCTGTCAGCTATCCCGCATCCCAATCCGATCGTGGAAAAGAAGCGTATCGCTCTTAGCTACAACAAGGATGAGGAAGGTGTCGATTATGAGGCCGGTCACGAGCACGTGATCAGTGAGACGCACAAAGTCCTGGCGACGGACGAAGAGTTCGCCAAATGGACTAAACAAGTCGCATAAACAAGAGACCCGCATCTGTACGATAGCGGGTTTTCATTATCTGTAAACTTGAAATAAAATCATGTCTTCTATTATAATCGAGATGATATGATACTCAATACCGGCAGCCGGACCGATATTCCGGCTTTTTACAGCGAATGGTTCATGAACAGGATAAGGGCAGGTTTTGTCATGGCCAGAAATCCCTATTATCCCAAACAGGTGATCAAATATCGTCTGGATCCCGAAAGTGTTGAGATCCTTGTCTTTTGCAGCAAGGATCCGTCAAAGATCTTGAAGTATCTGGATGAACTTAAGGACTATCGGATATATTTCAATGTGACGATCACGCCCTATGGCAAAGATATCGAACCCAATGTTCCGGATAAGAAGGGAGTACTGGAAAGCTTTAAAAGATTGAGTGAAAAACTCGGTGTGAAAAAAGTCGTCTGGCGTTACGATCCGATCTTTCTTAGTGAAAGATACGATCTTGAATATCACCTTCAGGCTTTTGAAAAGATGGCGAAGGAATTGAAAGGCTATACCAGCGCCGTCATCATCAGCTTCATCGATCTCTATGAAAAGACTAAGCGCAATTTTCCATCCGTAAGGGAAGTCTCATTTGAAGATCAGTGTACCTTTTGCGAAGCATTCGTAAAGATCGCTTCCAAATATGATATGAAAGTCAGGCTGTGCCATGAAGATGAAAGGCTTGAACGATATGGCGCCGATGCCTCGGGGTGTCTCAGCCGTGAGGTGCTGGAGGAGGCTTTTGATATCAAGCTGAAACCCGTACACAACCAAAGCCGGGAAGGTTGTGCGTGTCTGTTAGGTAACGACATCGGGGCTTATAACAGCTGTCTGCACCTGTGCCGCTACTGTTATGCAAACTACGATGAAAGGCTGGTCAGAAACAGCCATCGTAAACACGATCCCTTGAGTCCCTTACTGATAGGGAATCTTGAGGCGGATGATGAGATCAAAGAAAACAAAGCCGTATCGGTGATCGATGAACAGCTCACATTGTTTTGAGTAAGTGATCTAATTGTCCAAAACTCAGTCTTAAACTAACAAAATTCCATCTTTTTAGCCCTTAAGGGGCTTTTTTGATATATCGGGGCGATATCTGAAAGTTTATACTGAAGGCAGGAGTTGAGATTCGGAAATAAAAAATAACGAAATATTCTGGGGACGTGAGAAGCGTCGCCGCCTTCTTTTATTATCGATCAGATCAGACAACCGCAGGATCCTTGAGGAAGCTCTGGCGGATGAATACGAGCTGTATTATTCAGAGAATAAGGAAGAAGCCTTGCGGCTGTTAAAAGCCGGAAAGGATATGTTTTCTTTATGCATCACTGAAGACGAAGATGAATTGCCGGGATTGATCAAAGGATTGCCGGTCATCGTCATCGTTAATGACAGATCAAGGGAAGCTGATCTGTTGGCACTGGGGGTCGAGGATCTGCTGGAAAAGCCTTTGAAAACCAGAAGCATTATCCTTGATCACATTGAAAAAGCGATCATGCGTTATGAGGCTTCGAAGATCATTCATGAGACCCAATATGATCCTTTGAGCGGTCTGTACAACCTGCATTACTTCTATACCTATGGCCAGCGGATGGATCAGTTTTATCCTGAAGTACAGATGGATGCGATCGTCTTCAATGTGAATCGTTTCCATATGATCAATGAACGGTTCGGACGCTATTATGGCGATCGGGTTTTAGTTAAGATAGCTGAAACCCTGAAGCAGATCTTCAATGATCAGGGCTGCATCATCGCCAGGGCCGAGAGCGACAGCTTTATGGTCTGTTGTCCGCATCGGGATGATCATAAAGCCATCCTGCAGAAACTGGATGAGGCTTTGAAGAAAGAGAGAGTCATGATGCGTATGGGTGTTTATGCCTGTGCCGATAAGGATCTGCCCATCGAGACCCGTTTTGATAGAGCCAGGCAGGCAGCTATGGCGATCCGCAACGACTATCAAAGACGCATCGGTACCTATGACAAGCGGATGTCAAAACAGGAGCTGTTCAATCAGCGGCTGATCGATGATTTTGAAACGGCTTTAGCACAGGAACAGTTCAAAGTCTTCTATCAGCCCAAGTTCAATATCCGCTCGGACATCCCGGTCTTGACTTCAGCGGAAGCCCTGTTGCGCTGGAAACATCCTTCGCTGGGCCTGATACCGCCCAATGTCTTCATTCCCTTATTTGAAGAAAACGGCCTCATAAGCAGACTTGATCTCTATGTCTGGCAAAGGGCGGCAAGGCAGCTAAGAAAGTGGCGTGAGGAACTCAAGATCGCGGTACCTGTTTCCGTCAACGTCTCCCGGATCGACATGTTTGATCCGCAGCTGATCGATGATCTGCAGGACATCATTAATGATAATAAACTGCAGGCGGGAGATATGCTGCTGGAGATAACCGAGTCGGCATATGGAGAAGATCCCAAACTGCTGATCGACAGGGTCAATGCATTGCGCAAGCTTGGTTTCATGATCGAGATGGATGATTTCGGAACGGGCTATTCGACTTTGAACATGCTGTCGAGCCTGCCGATCGATGCCTTGAAGATCGATATGCGTTTCGTGAAAGAGGCTTTTGCAGGCAGGAAGAAAGATACGAGGATGATCGAGATCATCATCGATATCGCCAGGTACCTGCGTCTGCTGACGATCGCGGAAGGAGTCGAAGATGTACAACAGCTTAATACTCTGAAAGAGCTGGGCTGTGATATCGTTCAGGGCTATTATTTTTCCAAGCCGGTGGATGAAAACAGCTTTGCGGGATTCCTGGATGAGAAGCTGAAAATGCTTGGCTGAGGGTACTGAAATAGTCCGTGTTTAGCGCCGATTTTAAGGTCTGCTGACTCCCTATTCACTTTTTGAAACTAAGTATTATAATATATTTATTCTTTTTCAAAAGAGAATTACGGAGATAGATATGAAACAGACTAGTACGATCATCGTCGGCGCCGGAAGACTGGGCGGAACGATAGCAAGAAAACTGAATATGATTGAAAATGTTCTGATCATCGACAAGAATCGCAGCAAGTTTCTGAAGCTGCAGGACTACAGCGGTTTCGTCGAATGCGGGGACGCTACCGATATGGCGCTGCTGGAGAAATCCGGCATCAAGGAAGCCGACAGGCTGATCGCCGTCACTGATGACGACAATGTCAACATCTTCCTGGCAGATATCTGTACGACTTTTTATTCCGTACCTGAGATCATTATCAAACTGAAGGATTCGCGCAAGAGAGTGCTGGTTGACCCCAAGGTCCATTGCATCTGTCCGTTTGATCTCTTCCTTGACTACTTCGATCAGGAAAGCGAGGCCGGAAAATGAAAATAGTGATTGCCGACGGCTACAACGAAGCCGATTACATGATCTCTTTATTCAACAATCGTCATAACGAACTGATCGTCATCAACGAGGATGAGGATACCTGCCGCTATCTCAGCCAGAACAACAACATCCCCGTCATGTACGGACGCTGTACGAGGTTCAACGAGCTGGAAGAAGCTCATGCGGAAAATGCCGATCTTTTCATCGTCTTATCCAATGACGACTACAAGAACTACGTCGCCTGCAAGACGGCGAAACAGCTTTTCGGAGTCAAACGCTGTATTGCGACCGTGGCCAACCCGAAGAACGTCACGATCTTCAAACAGCTGGGTATCGACTCAGCCGTGTGTTCGACTTATCTGCTGGGTCAGCGGGTCAAGGACATCACTTCGGTGGATAACCTGATCAGTTCCTTATCTATCGAAGACGACAAGATCATCATCGTCGAGCTGGTGGTCACAAATGATCTGGAGATCTGCGGCAAGACGATCGCCGATATCAATATTGCTGCGATGGGCAATATCTCTTCCGTCATCCACGATGGCAATGCGCTGATCCCCAACGGTCAGACCGTGATGAATGAAAACGACAGGATCCTGATCGTTACGACGCACGAAAACAAAAACCGTATCCTTAACATACTTAGAAAGAAGAAGAAATGAGAAAGCGTTACTATAAGCTTGTCTTCTTCTATCTGTCTATCTTCATCGCTTTGATAGGCATCATTCAGCTGCTTCCGCTGCTGGTGATCCCTTTCTATCCGGAAGATATCGCCTATGCGAAGTGTTTCCTGATACCGGGCATCGCCGCCTGTGTCATAGGAACGCTGATGTATCACTTCCTGAAGGATACCGAAGTTACCAAGCTTGAACATTATTACGACTCCGTACTGGTCATACTCATCTGGACCTGTGCGATCAATATCTCGACGATACCCTGGATGTTGAAGGGCGATTACAATTTCTCGCAGGCGGCTTTCGAGATGACCAGCGGCTTTTCGACGACCGGACTCTCCGTAGTCGATGTCGAGAATACGCCGAAGATCTTTCTGATGTTCCGTTCGATCACGCTGTTTTTCGGCGGTGTGGGACTGGTACTGATCATGACCTCGGCCTTCTCCGATCGTTACGGTCTCAATCTGTACAATGCCGAAGGTCACAGCGATCGTCTGATGCCCAACCTGGCCAAGTCCGCAAGACTGATACTGTCGTTTTATTCGGCCTATATCTTCTGCGGTTCTCTGGCCTATGTCTTAGCGGGCATGCCGGTCTTCGATGCCTTCAATACGGCGATCGCCGCTATTTCGACCGGTGGTTTCTCGGTCATCAATGAAAGCATTTACGGCTATCATTCAGTGGCGATCGAGATGATCACGATCGTACTGATGCTGCTGGGGCAGACCAACTTCATGCTGCATATGTCGCTGTTTAAGCGAAGATTCAGGAAAGTGTTCATGCATTGCGAGACGCGTTTCTTTGCGGCAGTTGCCTTGATATTCGTACCGCTGATGGCCTTTGATCTGCTACATATGGAGTATACCGGTGACATCCTGGAAAGCCTTAGGATCGCTTTATTCCAGTTTGTGACGACGATCACGACGACCGGCTTTGTCTCCGTCAAAGATATGGGGATGTTGCCACCAGGCTTTGTGACTTTCATGATCCTGGCTATGCTGATAGGCGGCAACCAGGAATCGACGGGTGGCGGTATCAAACAGTATCGGGTCATCGTTGTTCTGCTGGGCATCTTCTATTCCCTCAGGGAATCGATCATGAACGCCCATATGTTTGTGACACATAAGGTATGGCGCTTCGGCAACAAGGAAGATCTGGAAAGAAGAGAAGTCTCGGCGACTTCAACTTACGTCCTGTTCTATATCCTGCTGTTCTTCTTGGGTTCACTGATCTTTTCGATGTATGGCTATTCTTTGCAGGATTCGATGTTCGAATTCGCTTCGGCGATCTCGACGGTCGGACTGTCACTGGGTATCACCGGCTATGATGCCAGCCCGGTGATCCTGTGGACCGGCATCGTCGGCATGTTCTTAGGCAGGATGGAGATCATGGTGGTCTTCAAGGCGATCATGAGGATGCTTAAGGATGCCAACAACCGTGAAGGAACCAGCATCAGAACGAACATCTAAACGGCATCTTTCCGCTCCGTTTAGACAAGTTTGATATTTTATAGCGGAATTAATAAAAAGATGTTAAAATGAAATATAGTGGGTAGGTGGCTAGTAAATGGAAAAAAACGACATTAGAGAACAGTTGATCGCCAAGATGGAAGAATTGCTTGGTGAAGAAAATGCTGCAGAAGCATTTTTGAAAGCGAAGGATCTTAAGAGAAGATGGCCTCGCGTTAGAGAAGAAGAGGAATCTTTTTCCGATCTTGAATTGAGCGAAAAGTTCAATAAGATGATGGACGAGCTTTCTGAGAAAGCCGGTGATGTCATCATCAATACGGAAGAAAGAAAGACTCAGCTGATCGAACAGGCTAAGGAGATCCTTGCCAAGAATAATTTCAAGAAGGGCACAGAGCAGATGAAACAGCTGCTCGAAGACTGGAAGCATGCAGGTCGTATCAATAAGGAAAGAGACGACGAACTCTGGAACGAGTTCGCGGCTGTAAGAAGCGAATTCTTCGAGAAGAAGAACGAGTACTTTGCGAACCTGAAAGAAACTTTCGCAGCTAACAAAGGTCTTAAGGAAGAACTTATTGCCAAGGCTAAGGAAGTTGCGGACATTGAGAACATCAAGGAAGCGGGCAACCGTTCCAATGAACTCATGGAAGAATGGAAGAAAGTCGGAAGTGCCGGACGCAGAGACGATGATGAGCTCTGGCAACAGTTCCTGGCGGAAAGAAAAGCTTTCTTCGCCAGAAGAGATGCTTATTATGATGAGATGAAAGAAACTTACGCCAAGAGAGTCGAGGCTAAGAAGGAACTCATCGCACAGGCTAAGATCTATCTCGCCAGAAGCGAATTCACCGACGAAGAAGTCGATGCGATCAAGGAACTTAGAGCCAAGTGGAAAGAAGTAGGCAATGCCGGCAGAGAACATGAAAATGAACTCTGGGAAGAATTCAACGGTATCGTCAATAAATACTTCGAAAACATGAGGTATTACAAGTAAGAAAGACAAGACCCTCCGCAAAGAGGGTTTTTCTATGGGGAGAATGTCAAAACGACTCTGATTCCTGTTAGTCTTTTTTATAATTCCCTAATTTCCCTAAAAATACCTAAAAAATCTAAAATTCCCTAAAATCCCTAAAATTATAATAGAGGTAGCGCGATATGAATAATCCTTTCACTCCGGTCTTTGGAACAGTCCCTTTATATCCTGCAGGTAGAGATATCATCTTAAACGATATGCATAAAGCGTTTTTGAACTGGACAGGCTCTCCGGATATTACCAGTATCCTGATCGGTCCCAGAGGCTCAGGCAAGACAGCTTTGTTATATATGATCGCCGAACAGGCGAAGAAGGAAGGCTGGATCGTTACCGATACGATCGCCAGAAAAGGGATGCTGGAAGACATCTATCAGGATATTATTTTCCAGGCCGATTTTCTTGATCCCTATGTGATCGCACGTCTCAGTTCGGTCGGCGTTGCCAATGTCGAATTTGGGATCGAAAGGATCGAGAAGGAAAAACAGAACTGGCGTTCAAAAATGAGCAGTGTGATGTCTCAGTTCTCAAATATGGAAACGGGACTGCTTATTCTGGTTGACGAGGTGCTGCCCGATCTGGAGGAGATGGTCGATCTGGCGGCTATCTATCAGCTTCTGAGACAGCGTTATCCCAGGACCTCACTGGTTATGGCTGGTTTGCCGGCAAATATTTACGATCTGCTGAATAATAAATCTGTCTCGTTCTTAAGAAGAGCCAGACAGCGCTTTTTAGGAAGGATACCTGATCAGGAGATAGAACTATCTTTTAAGAAGACGCTGGAAAAGGGCGGAAAACAGATCGATGACAAAGATCTGAAACAGATCGTGAAGACGATCGATGGTTTTGCCTATATGATGCAGCTGACGGGCTACTATATCTGGGAAGCAAGCGGTGAGAAAACAAAGATCAGCAGTGAAGATGTGAGAAAGGGCATTGAATATGCCGTGAGCGAATTCAGGATCGGTATTCTCGATCATACTTTCCAGGAGCTGTCCGATATGGATAAAAAGTTTTTATATGCGATGCTTAAGGACGATGATTTCAGCAATCTGACGGATGTTTCAAACAGGATGGGGAAGACGACAGGCTATTGTTCCTCATACAAAAAAAAGATTGCTTCGTTCGGGCGTCATTGAAGAAAAGGGTGGAAAGAACTTTGCGTTCGCGATCCCTTATTTCCGGGAATATCTCAAAGAAGAGATGGATGGCTGAATGTAAAAAAGGGTCGCAATGTTGCGACCCTTAGCTGTACTATACAATATTGTGTTTATTCGATTCCGGTCAAAGGCAGTTTATATGTTTTGTTGCCTGAATCGTTTTGGTTTTCTTTTGCTTTGATGGTGAAGCGGATCGCCTTGCTTTGACCGTCCGCAAACTCGGCAACGATGGAGTGATCTCTGGCAGCCAGCGTTTCCAGATAAGAAGCTTTCAGATGGATGATGACACTTCCTTTTTCATAAGTATAGTTGGAAGCATCCACATCTTTGCCGTCGACCTTGATCCCTTTAAACAGGGAATAAGTCTGATCATCATCGAAGTTGCGTTTGAAGGTGAAGTCACAGGTCCTGCCGCTTCCTTTTTGCCAGGTCGCATTGGCGCCGTTGGTGATGAGGTATTGCGGTGCCGGTTCGGTGATATAGTATTCCGCGATAAGGGTTCCGACGAAATCGCCCATTCCTTCCAAAGCGAAGCCGTATTTGCCGATGTCTTTGAAGATCGTGTCGTTGTCCCACTTGATCATTTTATAATCGACACCTTCTTTTAAGATCTTGCCCTGGTAGACGACACGCGGTGAAAGTTCTTCACCGGTGTATTCGTCATTGAGGACAGTGGCCAGGTTGATGTCGGTAAGATAGCCCGTCGGATTCTCGATCATGTCTTCAAGGCCGATCATCGTTCCATAGATATCGGTGACGACGACCTGTTTTGTCAGTTTGTTGCCGTCTCCTGTCGTGTCGGCGATATCTTTAATATCGTCGATATCGACAAATTTCAGTTTGATGTCGTTGATGTTTTCGGGAGTTATGACAAACTCGTCCGAGATAGGTCCATAATAGTTGGAGAACATTCCTTCAAGGACCATACACGGCGTAAGGACAAGGGTTTTCTTAAGGTCTTCGGCCTGGATCGGACGGTAGGAACCATCTTCGATCATCATGAAGGATACGAGATCTTCGCCATCAAAGAACAGCGCGGTCATATACATGATCGGATCGTCATAATCATCAAGCAAACCCGAATCCATTACGGTCGGTACCAGTGTATAGCCCTGATAATCTTCCGCTGTTGCAACATGAAGATTTCCTTCGGCATCCTCCAGGGCATACCATTTTTCCTCTAAAGGATCCAGATCCCAGGTAGCAGTATCGCCGTTTAGCCAGACGACATAATCGTGGATGAAGCTTTCATCAGTCGAGGCTTCCAGGTCCATGTCGAAGTATTCATCACCCCTGACATAGCCGATCGAAAGCTCTTTATACTTGCTGGTATTGCCTGAGTAGAGGAAGCCCAGATCGTTATCTTCGATCCACTGTTCAAGGATCGGGAGTTCGGCGATCAGATTATAACCGATATTGTCGATGACTCTCTTTCTTGTGTCGCTGATCTTTACGCGATAGCCGGTTTCCGTTCCATGATCGACTTCATATAATTCGATATTCTTTTTGTCGATCGCTTCTTCAGCCATCTGTCTGATCATGGCATCCATCCAGTTTACTATTTCATCAGGTATAGGATCGCTGCTGTTGGGATCACGGCCAAGGATGTTGTTGATCATCACCGTGATATATATTTTCCAATCGGAAAGATCGACGTCGCCTCCCCACTCTTCCCAATCTATATAATCCTGATACTTGTTGTATGACAGGTATTCCTTTACGGTGTCGTAGTTCATATCCGCTTTATCATAGCCTTCATCGATCATATTCGAGATGGTCTTGCCAATCTTGACAAGCAGACTGATGCGATGCATCGTATGAAGATAGTCATTAAAGAAATCTTTTGTTTGTCCATCCGGTATCACATCGCAGATCAGATCCATTCTGATCCTGAAATTATCAGACTCGTACATACTGTTGATGTCGGTGACATAAAGATAGGTACCGCTGGAACCCAAAGAATCCAGATCGGAGAAAGACAGATCGCCATCTTTCATTCTGTAGATGAATTCGCCGGTCGTGTGGATCTCATCAGTATAGCAGTTGTAAACGATCTCTTCATCGCCCAGGATGTTGAGGATAGTCATAGCGGCATCGAAATAAGCATTGACTTCGTTGTCGATGGCACCTTCCGGGATCTTTGTATCATCAAATTCCTTTACAGCTACGCAGATCTGAGCGGCCAGGTTTCCAAGGTCGACATAATAGCTGTTGTTGCCGTATGAGATCGAATTGGAAATGGCGGAGATCTCATCATAGAACAGCAGATCATCCAGTTCACAATTCATGAGCTCGTTGATCGTAATCAAAGCATCCACGAAATCGCTGGCCAGGAGCTTGTTCATATCCATCATAGCCATGGTACCTGATAGACCTGCACCTTCTCCTTCTTCATAGAAAGTCAGGAAATCATCGATGAGCTTACAGCCGAGGTCATAAGTATCAATATCGGTATCTTCTCCCAGCATGTCCAGCCAGCCGGTATAGTATTGGCCTTTGCCGGGGACGGTTTCCGGGGAAGCAATATAGTAATCGGTATAAGGTCCGATCGTCAAAACCAGTTCGACGGAATTCATCAGACAGGCATCGAAGTTGATGAAATCGAATTTATTGCCTGAATTGATGAGATCGTTATCGGAAAGGGCATCGATCAGATCGGCACAGATCATCATCACTCCGGAGTGTTCGTCTTTGCCATAACCGTACATCGGTCCTCCGCCGTGATCCCAAAGGATCAGATCGTAAGCCTCTGCCGGATAGTTTTCAACACCGTAGTTGATGAAAGCCCTGAGGACTTCAGGATCGGACATCCATTCATAATCGCTGTCCTCGCCGATCATATCGCCTTCTTCATCGAAATCGGGTTTTGCCTTCTTGGCATCTTCGCCATCGCCCAGCAGGCCATCGCCATCTATCAGTACCAGCTTTCCGGGATATTCAGCCGCATCCAGACCTTTGGCTTCCCAGATGCAGTTGTATTCATTGCTGATCTCATCGAGATAGGAATCCGTGGCGGGATCATAAAGATACTTGCTGTCAAGATGCCAGCCTTCATCCTCATCGGCACCACCGGTCATGACGATGAACTTGATCTTATCGTCCTTGGAGAAATGGGAATTCAGGATCTGTTCCAGGTTGTATGAACAAAGACCGGAAACGGATTCCAGATCCGATCCGACGGCATACATCAGGATTGTACGGGTATAGATCTCATCATCTTCCGTTTCTTCTTCTTCTTCTTCCTCGAACTCTTCTGCTTTAGGAAGATCTTTTTCTTCGACAAGCAGGTCTTCGACCTTTTGTGTTAACTCTGATTCATCCTCTTGTTCTGTTTCTGATGCTTCATCTTGAAGCAGGATCAAAGGATCTTCATCAGGATCGCCTGGCAGATCTTCATCTTCTCCTTCTTCTTCCTGTTGAGGAAGCTTCAGATTTTCCTGGACCTCAGGATCGGTATTTGGATCAGTGTCCTGTTCATCGGCATAGGCACAATGAGGAAAAACGCTGATCACCAGCAAGACGGCAAGAATGATCTTTATAAACTTCTCTTTCATAAACCCCCCAATTCATCCGATCTTTATGAAATCAGATATCTTGCATATAAGATTGTTTATATCATAAGCATCAACTATATGATACTCCCTTTTCATCGATATTTTCAGGCTATTTTGAAAAGCGTTATCATCGCTTTTTCCCAGCTGATCGAATTGTTATACTGGTTTACTTTCGGTTCTTTATGGTACGTATATTTGTGAAATTATTAACATATAACATATAATGAAGACAATAAAGGAGAAATTTCATGGTGTATGAGAAATTAATGCAACCCGGCAAGATCGGCAACCTTGAGATCAAGAACCGTGTCGTCATGCCGGCAATGGGCTGTTCCTTTGCGGAATCGACCGGCGAAGCCGGTGCCCGTATGATCAGATATTATGCCGAAAGAGCCAAAGGCGGTGTCGGACTGATCATCACGGAGATCACCAGAGTCGATGATGAGACCGGAGTGGGAACACCCAATCAGTTAAGTGTTACCAATACCCATATGATCGCGCAGCTTTCCCATCTGGTCGAAGCGGTCCATGCCTATGGAACCAAGATCTTCGTCCAGCTTCATCATCCGGGCAACCAGACGCCCAGCCGTCTGATCGGCGGCAAACAGCCGGTCTCGGCTTCCGATGTCACCTGTAAGGTCATCGGTGAACAGCCAAGAGCTTTGAGCACGGAAGAAGTGGAAGCAATGGTCAAGAAATTCGTCACCGGAGCGGTGATCGCTCAGAAAGCCGGTGTCGATGGTGTCGAGATCCATGCCGCCCACGGCTATCTGGTTTCGCAGTTTTTGTCTCCCCATACCAACAAACGCGAAGACAAGTATGGCGGCAGCTTTGAAGGAAGGATGCGTTTCATCACCGAGATCATCATGGGCATCAAAGCTTATTGCGGTCCGAAGTATCCGATCTCCGTCCGTATGAACGGCAACGATTATCTGGAAGATGGAATTACTGAAGAAGATGCGATCGCCCAGGCCAAGTATCTGGAAGCCTTAGGTATCAGCTGCATCAATGTCAGCTGCGGTACCTATGATTCCGGCGCGACGATCATTGAACCTTCCTACTTTGCGGAAGGCTGGAAGCGACATCTGGGAGCCAACATCAAAAAGGCTGTCAACATTCCGGTCATCGCCGTCTGTAACATCAAACATCCGGAATTTGCGGAAGAATTTTTGAATGATGTGGACTTCGTCGGTATCGCCAGAGGTCATCTGGCTGATCCGTACTTCGTCAGAAAAGCCTTGAAAGGAAACGAGAAGCAGATCAGGAAGTGCTTAGGCTGTATGGAATGTTTCCGTATCCTCAACGACGGTCTGCCGCTAGGCTGTACCTTGAATCCGATCCTGGGTCGTGAATTTGAATGGGGCGATGACAAGCTCGTCAAAGACGGCGCCGGAAGAACTATAGCGGTCATCGGCGGCGGTCCGGCCGGTATGGAAGCGGCTTTAACTATGGCAAAGCGTGGCTTCAAGACAGTCTTGTTTGAAGCGGAAGACAAACTGGGTGGTACAGCCAATCTGGCAGCCATTCCGCCAAACAAAGGCATGATCAATGAATTCATCGAAACGATGCAAGAACAGCTCAAGGCAGCCGGTGTTGAAGTAAGACTAAATACACCCGGTACCCCGGAAGCAGTCAAAGCCATCAACGCCGAAGCTGTCTTTATGGCTACCGGCGGTAAGGCTGTAAGACCTTTACTGGAAGGTATCGATCTGGCGGTCACGGCCGAAGATGTTCTGGCTGGCAAGGCGGAAGTCAAGGGCGAAAACGTCGTTGTCGTCGGTGGCGGTGTCACAGGCTTGGAGACGGCGGAATATCTGGGAACCGATCACAAGGTGACGGTCGTCGAAATGCTCGACAAAGTCGGCGGCAACCTTTATCCGAGTATCACCATGCATCTGGTCCAGGAGATCATGAAGAATGGCGGTACGATCGCCAAGGGTCAGGCGTTAATGTCGATCGCAGAAGATGGCGTGGTAGTCAAAGACACCAAGACCAATGAAGAAAACAAGATCCCGGCTGATACGGTCGTCCTGGCGATGGGTGTCAGGTCCGTGCGTCCGGAATACGAGGAATTTGTCAAAGAATACGGAAACAGACTGATCATGGTCGGCGACAGCGACAGACCGGGTCAGATCTATGATGCTTTGCATTCAGGACACGACAGAGCCTTCGTCTACGGTCTGTAAGAAATAAGGTAAATAACGGTTCAAAAGGCTTGTGAGATGCAAGCCTTTTTCCTTGCATGTTAGAATGAAGAAGATGAAAAAAGGTCTGGTTTTGGAAGGCGGTGCGATGCGCGGTCTGTTTAGCTGCGGAGTGATAGATGTCTTAATGGAAAACGGCATCGTTTTCGACGGGGCTGTGGGCATTTCAGCTGGAGCGGTCTTTGGCTGCAACTACAAATCTAAACAGATAGGCCGGCCAAGACGTTACAATGAGAAATACTGCAATGATCCCCGCTACTGTTCTTTCAGGTCCTTAATTAAAACCGGTGATCTCTATGGGGCGGATTTCTGTTACCGTGAATTGCCCGAAGAACTCGACCCCTTCGATAAGAAGGCTTTTGCGGAAAATCCGATGGAGTTCTATGTCGGCGCCAGCGATGTGAAAAGCGGCGAATGTGTCTTCCACAAATGCGAGGATGGCGGTGAGATCGATACCTTATGGATGAGGGCTTCGGCGTCGATGCCTTTGGTTTCCAGGGTCGTCAGGATCGGAAGCTATGAACTGCTCGACGGCGGGATCTGCGATTCGATCCCTTACAAATTCATGAAAGAAAACGGCTATGATAAAAATCTCGTTGTCCTGACCCAGCCCAAAGGCTATATCAAAACCAAGAATAAACTCATGCCGCTGATCAAGATCACTATGCGTAACTACCCCCTGATGATCGAAGCTATGGCTAAAAGACACGTGGTCTATAATCATCAGGTCAGAGAAGTTGAGAATGATGAAAGAGAAGGCCGGGTCTTTGTGATCAGACCGGAAGAGTCACTCAAGATCGGCCGGATCGAAAAAGATCCCAAGGAGCTGGAAAGAGTCTATCAGCTGGGCAGAAAACAAGCTGAGAAAGCCCTTCCTCAATTAAAAGAATATCTTTCTGATGATTATGTCATTCCCGAAAGGAGTGAGGAGATGAGAAAAAAGATCCGCAAACATTTCCGTTTCTTCGGTACCGTTCAGGGCGTCGGTTTCCGTTTTCAGGCCATGATGGCTGCCGATCGTCTGGGACTAAGCGGCTGGGTGAAGAATGAAAGCGATGGTTCGGTAAGTATGGAGATACAAGGCACTGAGGAAGAAATCAGCGCCGCTTTGGATCTGATCGACAACAGCCGTTTCATTCAGATCGAAAGGATCGAAGAAAAGATCGTTCCGGTGAATGAAGAAGAAAACGGTTTTAATGCCGATTACTGGTAAAAAGAAAAAGCTTAAAAATCGAATTTTCGTATTTTGACGATAACGCAAGAAGAAAAGAGTTAAAGTAAAACGCTTACAATGTAAAATCAGTCGTAAAAGTTTGGGTACCGGTCTAAAAAACCGATTTTTTGTGGTAAAGTAGAGGGGTAAAAATATCGTATAATCCTTCAGATATGGTGAAGGAGTCTCTACCTTGGCGCCGTAAATGCCAGGACTATGATAGAATCGCCTTCCGGTCATTCTATCACGAAACGATAGGATTACAGGAGGGGTCAATCGATCCCTGCAAAGTCTTCTTTTGAGAAGGATATGTTTTTATGTTTATTGATAATTCATAGTCTCTTTGAAAGAAGCGTTTTTTGCATTTCAAAAGAAAGGAAAGGAAAGATTGAAATGAAGAAATTATTTACATTGCTGCTTGCGCTCATGATGATCTTCACGCTGGCTGCCTGCTCATCCAATTCCGGTGGCGAAGGCGAAAGCAAGGAAGAAGAAGCCGCTGCTCCCAAGATCGGTGTCATTCTGGTCGGTGATGAGAACGAAGGCTACACCTATGCGCACATTTACGGTATCAGAGAAGCTGCCAAAGTCTTAGGCATCGCTGATGATTCGATCATCTGGAAGTATTCCGTTCCGGAAGATCAGACCTGCTACGATATGGCTGTCGACCTCGTTGAAAACGGTGCGACCTTAGTCATCTCCAACTCCTATGGCCACCAGTCCTTCATGCAGCAGGCGGCGGCTGAATATCCGGAAGTTACCTTCTTAGCCTGCACGGGCGACTCTGCTGCCGTTTCCGGTCTGGCTAACTTCAAGAATGCCTTCCCGCAGACTTATCAGTCCAGATATGTCTCCGGTGTCGTTGCCGGTATGAAGATCAAGGAACTGGCCGAGTCCGGTGCTCTGGTTCCTGAAAACTTCACGGAAGACGGCAAGGTCAAGGTCGGTTATGTCGGTGCCTTCCCGTATGCGGAAGTCGTCTCTGGCTATACCGGTTTCTTCCTCGGTATCAGAAGCATTTATCCTGATGTCGAAATGTTCGTCAAATATACCAACTCCTGGTTCGATCTGACGGCTGAAGCTACGATCGGTGACGACCTGATGTCTCAGGGCTGCGTCATCATCGGCCAGCACGCCGACTCGACCGGTGCACCTTCACAGCTGCAGAAGAATATGGAAGACAACAAGTACGGCTTCACGGCTTACTCTGTCGGTTACAACGTCTCCATGCTGGACGTCGCTCCGGATGTAGCATTGACTTCCGCTTCCAACGGCTGGGAGAGATTATATGAATACGTCTTCAAAAACTGGCTGGCTGAAAGCGACATCGTTACCGACTGGACGGCCGGTTACGAGGACAATGCCGTCATGATCACGGAACTGGGTCAGGCCTGTGCTCCGGGTACGGCTGAAGCAGTTGCCGAAGCTGAAAGCAAGATCATGTCCGGTGAACTCCATGTCTTCGACGCTTCGACCTTCACGATCGGCGGCGAAACTCCGACTTCGATCCTGGGCGACGTCGACGCTGACTTCGTTCCGGAGACCGAGTGTCTGATCGACGGTTACTTCCATGAGTCCGAGTTCAGAAGTGCTCCTTACTTCGCAGCAAGGATCGACGGTATCACTGAACTTAACTGATCTTATTATTGAAAGAAAACATCAAAACATTACAGGCTTTCACAAGCCTGTAATGTTTTACATTTTGGAGGTGGAATTATGAGCGAGATCGCCTTATCGATGCGCGGCATCAGCAAGTCTTTCGGCAAGAAAGTCCAGGCTAACAAGAACGTAGACCTGGATATCTACAAAGGGGAGATCCTTTCGCTTTTGGGCGAAAACGGTTCAGGCAAGACGACCTTGATGAACATGCTTTCGGGGGTCTACTATCCCGATGAAGGCGAGATAGTGATGAACGGCGAAAAGGTCGATATCACTTCACCCAAGGATGCTTATGATCTGGGCATCGGCATGATCCACCAGCACTTCAAACTCATCGACGTCTTTACGGCTTTGGAAAATATCCTGATCGGTCTGCCTTCAGCCGACAAGGAAAAGGATTGCCGCAAGGAAGTCGAAGATATCTGCAGCAAATACGGTTTTGAACTGGATCTGGACAAGAAGATCTACGACATGTCCGTCTCGGAAAAGGAGACCTTGGAGATCGTCAAGACTTTGTATCGCGGTGCGGATATTCTGATCCTTGATGAGCCTACGGCGGTTTTGACACCGCAGGAGATCAGGAAACTTTTTGCGATCTTACGCAATATGAAAGCCGATGGCAAATCGATCGTCATCATCACCCACAAACTCAATGAGGTCATGGAGATCTCCGATCGCATCAGTGTATTGCGTAAGGGCGAAAACGTCGGTACGCTTCTAAAAGAAGAGACCAATGAGCAGCAGTTGACCGAACTGATGGTCGGTGAAAAGATCACGCTGGATATCGCCAGAGACTATGTGGAAGACAAGGCTAAACGATTGGAAGTCAAGGACTTAAGTGTCAGAAACATCGACGGCAAGCTGGTGGTCGATCACGTATCTTTCGATCTTTACAGCGGTGAGATCCTGGGTATCGCCGGTATCTCCGGTTCCGGTCAGAAGGAACTGTTAGAAGCCATCATGGGTCTGCAGAAATGCGAAGAAGGCTCTTCCGTCATCTATAACTCCACCGCCCATGGTGTCCATGAACTGGTGGGTCTTTCCACCAAAGAGATCATCGCCCATGGTTTGCATCTGGCCTTCGTACCGGAAGACAGACTGGGCATGGGCTTAGTCGGTAACATGGGCATGACCGATAATGTCATGTTAAAGAGATATCGGAAAGGAAACGGTCCGTTCTTACATCGCAAGCAGCCGGAAGTAACGGCGCAAAAGATCAAGGACGAACTGGAAGTCTTGACTCCGGATCTGGAATATCCGGTCAGAAAACTGTCAGGTGGCAATGTCCAGAAGATCCTGGTCGGTCGTGAGATCAACAACAAGCCGACCGTGCTGATGACGGCTTATGCGGTCAGAGGTTTGGATATCAATACATCCTATGCGATCTACAATCTGCTCAACGAACAGAAAAAGAAAGGTGTCGCCGTCATCTACGTCGGTGAAGACCTCGATGTCCTGCTGGCCTTATCCGATCGGATCATGGTTTTATGTTCCGGCAAACTTAACGGCATCCTCGATGGCCGTAGTGCTTCCAAGGAAGAAGTCGGCTATCTGATGACCAATCTCAAACAGGAGGAAGAATAATGGAAAAACACATGCACAATCAGCCCCTGTTTCGTATCGTCAAAAAGGATGAATCCAGTCTGCCGACCAAGATCATCACGATGGCTCTTGCCATCCTGTGTGCCTTGCTGGTATCGGCCTTGTTCATCTACTTTGTTACAAAACTGGATCCGATCAGCGTCTATACTTCGATGTTCAAAGGAGCCTTCGGTACCAAGAGAAGGACATGGATCACGATCCGTGATACCTGTCTGCTTTTACTGATCTCTTTGTCATTGGCTCCCGCTTTCAGGATGCGTTTCTGGAACTGCGGTGCCGAAGGTCAGATTCTGATCGGCGGATTAAGTACGGCGGCTTTGATGATCTATTGCGGCGACAAGATCCCGACGGCGCTGTTACTGATAATAATGCTGGCGGTGTCGATGATCTGCGGCGGCCTCTGGGCTTTTTTACCGGCGGTGTTTAAAGCCAAATACGATACTAATGAGACTCTGTTTACGCTGATGATGAACTACGTGGCGATACAGCTGATCGAATTCTTCGTCGATTTCTGGGACAAGAAACAGTCCCACTCCGTTGGTATCATCAACATGAACAGCCAGGGCGGCTGGTTCCCAAAGATCTTTGGCCAGCAGTATACGCTCAATATTCTGATCGTCTTAATCGTGACGATAGTCATCTATATCTACATGCATTATTCCAAGAAGGGCTATGAGATCGCGGTCGTTGGCGAATCACTGGCTACGGCAAGATATGCGGGTATCAATGTGCCTAAGGTCATCAGAAACAATGTCCTGATCTCCGGGGCGATCGCGGGACTGGCAGGCTTTGTGGAAGTGGCCGGTATCTCCCACACGATCTCCAAAGAGACGGCCGGGGGAAGAGGCTTTACGGCCATCATCGTCTGCTGGCTGGCGAAGTTTGAACCCTTTGCGATGGCGCTGATCTCATTGTTCATCGTCTTTTTAGGCAAAGGCGCTTCGCAGATCTCTTCCGATTTCGGACTCAACGAATATGCTTCCAATATCATCACGGGCATCATCCTGTTCTTTATCTTAAGCTGTGAGTTCTTCAACAACTATAAGATCACGATGGCCCGTCACAGAAAGGAAGGTGAATAGGATGAGCGTTTCCCAATTCATATCGTGGTGTGTCGCAGCGATCACCTTCGGTACCGTCATCATGTACGGCTGCATCGGTGAGACCATCAACCAGAAAGCCGGTGACCTCAATCTGGGTGTACCGGGTGTCATGATGATCGGCGGTATCGCTTCTTTGGCTTCCGCCTTCATCTACGAATCTTCCGTAGCTGATCCCAATCCTTTCTTAAGTATGGTGATCTCACTGTTATCCTGCCTGATCGCTTCGGCGCTGGCGGGTGCCTTATATGCCTTTTTGACCGTGACGCAGAAGGTCAATCAGAATGTCACAGGTCTGACCTTAACGATCTTCGGCACCGGTATCGCCAACTTCTTCGGTGGCAATATGATGAAGCTTTCCGGCGGTGTCGGCACGATCTCGGTGGCCAGGACAGCCAACGTGTTCAGGGCCAAACTGCCCGGGCTTTTCGGCCGTTTCGGGACCTTCGGTTCCATCGTCTTCTCCCATGGCTGGATGGTCTATCTGGCTTTGTTTATGGCCTTTGCGATCCAGTACTTCCTCAACAAGACCAGGGTGGGACTGAATCTAAGAGCTGTTGGCGAAAATCCGGCCACGGCGGATGCGGCCGGTATCAACGTCACCAGATACAAGTACCTGGCTGCTATCATCGGCTGTGCCATCTGCGGCATGGGTGGACTGTTCTATGTCATGGACTACATCCAGGGTACCTGGGCCAACGATTCGACGATCGAAGCTCTGGGCTGGCTGGCGGTGGCCTTAGTCATCTTCACCAGCTGGAAACCGGCCAATGCGACCTGGGGTGCCTATCTCTTCGGTCTGTGTTACTGGGCCTATATCTACATCCCGGTCGGTGTCTCGAAGTATCTGGCCGACAAGCTCAAACTCACCAACGTAACCTACATGCAGAACCTGTACAAGATGCTTCCATATCTGGTGACGATCGTCGTCTTATGTATCGTCTCCCGTAAGAAGAAAAGGGAGAATCAGGCTCCGGCCTCACTTGGCATGAGCTATTTCCGTGAAGAAAGATAAAACACAGAGAAAAGGCTGCTTTAAAAAAAGCAGTCTTTTATGATCCCGAAAAATATGAAGGACTTTTATCCGCTTTTTAAAGCTTATTTGCCCCGCCCGGGGCATTTTAATTATGTAGTAAAATGGATATATCAACATATAATAAAGTAGAAGCCATGAATAAAGTTCATTACAGTTTTATTGAGTATCTTGTAAGACACGATCGTCCAGTAAAAGTGAAAGAGATTTCGCTGTGGCTGAATGTTTCTCCGCGTACTGTCAAGAATTATGTGCGGGAGATCAATTCGACTGAAAATGGGGCGGTCATCTTTTCGGATTATAACGGTTATACCGTCGATCCGGAAAAGGCTAAACTGCTCTTACAGGAAAGAAAGAAAAGCGGTGAAGTATCCCGGTCTTATGAGGAACGGGCGATATACATCAATAAGAAGTTTCTGACTTATCATACCAATAAACTGGATCTGTATTCGATCGCAGACGAACTTGGCTATGGTGAAGAGACGATCAAAGCCGATGTCGTCAAAATGAATAAGACTTATGCGGCTTACGGTGTCTCTTATCAGATTAAAAGCGATCAGATCGTGATCAATGCGGATGAACATAGTCTTAGAACTTTGGCTAAGATCATCCTTTTCGACAATATCAACGAGAACTTAATCGATATTTATACGATCCGACAGGTCTTCTCCGATCTGGACGTCGATGCGATCAAAGATACCCTGGAGCGTATCCTTCATCAAAACGATCTTTATATCAATGATTTCGGCATGATCAATGTCGTTTTGCATATAGCCATAACGATCAGAAGGCTGATCAATCAGCAAAGTCTCAGCGACATAAACCTTGAAACCAAAGTCTCCAAAGACGATGCGCTGTATTCCGTCAGTAAGCAGATCGCGGGTCAGTTGAGTGTGGATTTCGGTATTCCGTTCAACGAAGAAGAGATCATCAATATTTATCTTCTTATCAAAGCCAATGTGAGTTTCGACAGTTTGAAAGGAAGTGAATTTCAGGAATACATCGGCCAGGAATTGAGCGATTTCACGGATCATCTGATCAACAGGATCAACGAAAAGTACTATATCAACCTAGGAAACGACAACTTCCGTTTTCCTTTTGCGATGCACATCAAGAATTTGATTTTCCGCTTGCAGAACAATCAGCGCAATATCAATCCGGTTTCCGAGATCATCAAACACAGTTATCCGATCATTTTTGATATTGCGGTCTTTACCGCCTATCTGATCAGTGAAAAATATCCCTATAAAATAGATGATAATGAATTGGCTTACTTGGCTCTACATATCGGCGGGGAAATCGAACGGCAAAATTTCTCCCAGGAGAAAGTAAACGCGGTCCTTCTTTGTCCGCGCTATCTGAATATGGCTGGCAGGATCTCTTCGCAGCTGATGATCAATTTCGCTAACGAGATCGAACTGCTCGGTATCTGCGATAACGCTAACGAACTGAAGAAGTACCACTATGAACTGCTGTTCAGTGTGATCGAACTGAATAACAGCAATGAAGAAGCGATCACTATCATTCTACCGCCGTTAAATATCAATAATTCTTTTTCCCAGATCCAGGAAGCGATCGCAGAGATCAAAGAAAAAAGGCGCTTGAAGATCCTGAAGACGGATTTTTCTTCTTTCTTTTCACGGGAAACTTTTCTGATCAATAACGGAGAATACAAGGACCCTGCATCCATCTTAAAAAAATGCAGCGATGTCATGCTGGAAGCGGGCTTTGTCAATGAAGGTTTTTATAAGCAGGTCATGGAGAGGGAAGCGGCTTCAACGACAGCCTTCCCCAACATCGCCATTCCACACTCCTTAAAACTGGATGCGATCAAAACCAGTGTCTGCGTGATGATCTGTCCCAAAGGTGTGGAGTGGGGAGACTTTAATATCCGCATCGTTCTGATGGTCGCTGTCAACAAGGTAGATGCCCGTCGTTTTGGCGAGCTTTACCAGGCGCTGATCTCGATGTTCGATAATGATAAAGCGATCGTAGAGCTGATCAGGATCAGGACCTATGAAGAATTCGAAAGATTTGTCAGGAATCGTTTGTAGCTGTTGCACCGGATGAGGCAACAGCTTTATTTTTCAAAAACCATAGTTTTTTTCACAATGAAGACAGAAAGAAAAAGGAGGAAAACAAATGGGTACAACAAGAGTAATGTTATGCTGCGGTGCCGGTATGTCAAGTGGCTTTCTGGCTCAGAGAGTCAGGGCTGAGGCAAAGAAGCAGAAGATCGATCTGAGCTGTGAGGCCAGAAGCGAATCACAGGTTCCGCAGTTCTTTGGGAAATTCGACATCCTGCTGCTTGGTCCACACTACGCAAGCCAGCTGCAGAATTACCAGGAGCTTGCCGAGAAACACGGTTTCAAGACCGATGTCATTCCGCAATCCATCTATGGTGCACTGGATGCGGCGGCTTTACTGGAAATGATCAAAAAAATGTAAAAGGGGAAAAATACGAAATGAAAAAAATTATGGATTGGCTGGAGAACTCATTCTCTCCAAAAATGAATAAGTTTGTGCAGAATCCTTGGGTTGCTGCAATATCGGGCTCGATGATGAAGATACTGCCTATCATCATGGTCGGCGCTTTGATCTTCTTCTATAACGCTATCAAGTCATGGGTACCTTTCTTACCTGATCTGGGTGGTGTTTTGACTTACACCTTCATGCTTACTTCTCTGATTCTGGCTTTCTTCGTCGGTAATCAGATAATGGAAAAGCTTGATCATCCTGATTTCGCACTGACCGGTGGAATCTGTTCAACGATCGTCTTCTTTATTTCGACCTGCCCGCAGTTCAATGATGTCATGAGCGTCGATTCAGGCCGTTTCGGGCCTTCAGGCATGTTTGTGGCGATCGTGATCGGTGTCTGCACAGGCTTGATCTATCATCTTTATACGAAACTACATGTACTGGAAGATTCAACCGTGATCCCTGACTTCGTGGTAGGCTGGATTAACCAGATCTTACCGATGTTTGCATGTGTTCTGATCGGTGTCCTGCTCACTAATAACCTGGGTATTGATCTGTATGCCGCGATTTCTTCCGTTTTCGCACCGCTGCAAAAACTGGGCATGACCCTTCCGGGCTTCGTCTTCATGATCTTCATCCAGGCCTTCCTTTACAGCCTTGGTATTTCGACCTGGTTCGTCTCGGCTTTCACGACGCCGATCTTAATGGCCGGTACGGAAATGAATATTGCTGCTGTTGCCGCTGCCGGTGGAGATCTGACAGCTGCCAGCCAGATCGTCTGTTATGAAAACGTCTATCTGCTTGCCCTGGCTACCCTTGGCGGTACCGGTTGTACATTGACATTAAATGTGCTGATGCTTATGTCCAAATCGAAGACTTTGAAACAGTTGGGCAGCGTCTGTATCGGCCCGTCTATCTTCAACATCAATGAACCGATCGTATTCGGCACGCCGGTCGTCTATAATCCGATCCTGATGGTACCGATGTGGATCTGTTCGATCGTAACGCCGATCATGTTGTGGATGATCCAGTCTGCCAAGCTACTGATCATTCCGGCCGCTTCCGTAACGACCGGTCAGATCCCTGCTCCGTTTGGCTACATTATGGTAACTGGTGACTGGAGAGCACTGATCTGGTTAGTGGTCTTCTTCGCTGTAACTTATCTGATCTGGCTGCCTTTCTTCAAGGTTTATGAAAAACAGATGCTGGAAAAGGAAGCATCTGAAGCATAAGGAGCAATTATGGATGAGACTTTGATTCAGGCTGCGATGAATGTCATCCTGCATGCCGGTAATGCTCGCCTGAAAGCGGAAGAAGCTATCGACAAAGCCAAAGCAGGTGATTTCTCGGCAGCTGACGAGCTGATGAAAGAAGCTCATGAAGAAATCGTTGAAGCTCACGCAACGCAAACGGAGATCATTCAGAGTGAAGCCTCGGGCAACAAACACGAGCTCAATATACTGTTCATTCATGCCCAGGACACTCTGATGACGATCATGAGCGAATTAAAAATGTCCGGACAGATCATCGATCTGTACCGGGCTCTGAACGAAAGGAAATAAAATGAACAAAATATTCCCGTCTGATTTTCTTTGGGGTGCTTCCACTTCCGCCTATCAGGTCGAAGGTGCCGCCTATGAGGATGGCAAGAAGGCTTCCCAGCAGGATATCATCAACAAGGACAGCTATGAAAAGTTCGGTTTTGCGACAGCCGAGATAGCTTCCGATGAATATCACCACTACAAGGAAGATGTCGCCTTGATGAAAGAAATGGGCTTCAGGTGCTACCGTTTCTCGATCGCCTGGTCAAGGGTCTTTCCCGATGGTGTCGGGGAGGTCAATGAAAAGGGTATTCAGTACTATCGCGATCTCATCCATGAATTAAAGGAAAACGGGATCGAACCGATCGTCACCCTGTATCATTACGACTGCCCATGGGCTCTGGTGGAAAAATACGGCGGCTGGCTTGATCGAAGGATCGTCAAGGATTTTGAATATTATGCCAGATATGTCATCAATGAGTTCAAGGATGATGTGAAGTACTGGACGACGATCAATGAACAGTCCATCATCGTCCAATACTGGACCCAGAAATGTTACATTCCTGAGGAACTTCTCGATGGCAAACACAACCAGTTAAGATACCAGATCAATCACTACATGAACCTGGCCCATGCGATCGCCTGCAACCTGGTCCATGAACTGGTACCTGGTGGCTTAGTCGGTGCTCCTTTGGGTTATTCCTGTATCTATCCGCTTTCATCCAAGGCGGATGATGTCATGGCTATGCAGAATGCGCAAGCCCTAAGAAACGACTACTATACCGACATCTATTTCAAAGGTGAATACAACAAGGCAGCTCAGATCTATCTGGAAAAACATGGCCTGGCGCCGGTCATTGAAGAAGGCGATATGGAACTCATTGCTTCGGGCAAGTCGGATTTCCTGGCTTTGAATTACTACGCCTCGGAATGTGCCTGTGCCTGTCCAGATGATGGAACTTATAAGATGCGCTGGTCCGGTGTCAACCGCTCAGGCAAGAAGGGCGACATTTCCGGTTTCGAGACTCATCCGGGTTTCTATCAGATGTGCAAGAACCCCAAACTGGATACCACCGACTGGGACTGGGCGATCGATCCCATCGGCATGGAGTACATGTTGAGAGATCTCTATAACAACTACAACAAGCCTTTGATGATCACGGAAAACGGCTTAGGTGCCTACGACACCTTGACGGATGATAGAAAGATCCACGATGATTACCGCATCGATTATCTCAAGAAACACATCGCCGCCATGGGCAAGGCAATGGAGTACGGTGTCGAAATGATCGCCTACTGTCCCTGGTCGGCAGTCGATCTCTTATCGACCTCCAATGGCGTCAAAAAGAGATACGGATTCATTTATGTCGATCGGACGGATGATGATCCCAAACAGTGTGAAAGGATCAGAAAGGATTCCTTCTATTGGTATCAGAAAGTCATTGAATCCAACGGCGAAGAGCTATAAAAAATGATGACCTGTTTTTGCGCAGGTCATTGTTTTTGTATTTACTCCCAATTGAGTACGGGCTTTCTTTTGTTTTTGACACAATCGGACAGATACATGTTGATAAGAGTCTGATAGGGGATCCCGTTTTCCTGTGAGAGCTCTTTGAAATAAGCGATCGTCGCATTATCGATCTTGATCGTGATCTGCTTTTTCAGTTCTTTGGTATAGGGATTCTTTCGCGGATTTAATGACTTGATATCATAACTGTCTTTCATACTGTTGCCCTTTCATTTAATCGTTTCAATCAACTGTGATTTCTCTAATAATTATATAATATTTACTAAGTATTTACTATCGATCATCTTAAGCTATGTCTGATCCTGAAAGTTCAAAAGAGATGAATCGGTCAAAAAAGCCATGAATTTAAATCAAGTTTCGTTTATTCCAAGAAAATATGTGTTAATGTGAAGATATGCAGAGTTTAGTGACTCATGATACATTCAGAAACATCGTCTTTTTTACAGGTCTTGTTTTTCTGATCTATGGGATCATCATTCTGGCGTTGATAGGACCTTTCGGCATTTTCAATTTCTTTTATCTTTGCGCCGGTGTTTTACTGATCCTGCTTTCTTATTTATGGAAGAGACTTGTGAATAAGCCTTTGTTTAAGATTCTGATGATACTTGGGCTGTTGATACTGATAGTGTTTGTGATCTTTGAAGTGACCATCATTTCCTATGCCAATAAAAAAGCCAAAGAGGATGCGGATTATCTGATCGTTCTGGGATCACAGATCAGAGCCGATGGTCCTTCCAACGACTATAAGGCTAGACTCGACAGCGCCTATGAATATCTGAAAGATAATAACGAGACCATAGTCATAACTACCGGTGCCCAGGGTGATAACGAACCCTGCAGTGAAGCCAAGGGCGGTGGCGATTATCTGGTTTCGAAAGGTTTTGATCAAAAGCGCATCATCATCGAAGATGAAAGCATGAATACCTTGCAGAATCTGGATAATGCCAAAAAGCTGATCGAAGAAAGAGGCGATGATGCAGGAAACTGTGAAATCGTGATGGTCTCAGCTGATTATCATTTATATCGGGCATCCTATATCGCTCACAAACTCGGTTATGAAAATGTGAGTTGTAAGGGTGGACACGGATTATTTATTCTGCTTCCGCAGTACTATACACGGGAGTTCTTTGCGTTTATCAAGGAACTCATAACTTTGGGATGATTTAAAATATAAGCAATGGAAGAAAAGAAAAAGACCTACATCGCCATCGATCTGAAGTCTTTCTACGCCTCCGTGGAATGCGTAGAAAAGGGCTTTGATCCTTTGGATACCAATCTGGTGGTAGCGGATGAGACCAGGACTTCCAAGACGATCTGTCTGGCGGTATCGCCGGCTCTGAAGTCTTTCGGGGTACCGGGCAGACCGCGTCTTTTCGAAGTGGAACAGATCGTCAAAAAACTCAATGAAGAAAGAAGACTCAAAGCACCGGGGAGAAGATTTACCGGCAAATCGGCTTTGTATCACAAACTGATCGCCGATCCAAGTCTGGAGATCGATTTCGTCAGGGCGATGCCCAGGATGGCCTTATATATCGAATACAGTACGAAGATCTATGACATCTATTTAAAATATGTAGCCAAAGAAGACATCCACATCTATTCGATCGACGAAGTTTTCATCGATGCGACGGCCTATCTGAACACTTATAAAATGAGTGGCCACGAGTTTGCGATGAAGATGATCGAAGACATCATGATCAGCACCGGTGTTACGGCAACGGCCGGTATCGGGACCAATCTTTATCTGGCGAAGGTGGCGATGGATATCGTCGCCAAACACAAGAAGCCGGACAAGGACGGGGTCAGGATCGCGGAACTTGATGAGATGTCCTATCGGCAGATTTTATGGACCCATGAACCTTTGACGGACTTCTGGCGGATCGGACCGGGCTATATGCGCAGACTTGCCAAATACAACATCCACACCATGGGCGATGTCGCCCGCTTTTCACTGCGGGCGGATGGAGTTCTGTACGATGAATTCGGCATCAATGCGGAACTTTTGATCGACCACGCCTGGGGCTACGAACCCTGTACGATGAAGGACATTAAAAAATATCACCCCGAAAGTAATTCTCTAGGGGTCGGACAGGTCCTGATGGAACCCTATACCTTTGAAAAAGCCAAAGTCGTATGCAAGGAGATGGTCGATAATCTCTGTCTGGAACTGGTGGAAAAGGGGCTGGTGACCGATCATGTCAGTCTGTATATCGGCTACGATGCCAGCAGCGATTTCAGCGAATATGAAGGAAAGCTGGTCAAGGATTACTATGGCCGAATGGCACCCAAACATGCCGGTGGATCTGTGCCGTTAAAGATCCCGACTTCTTCGGTCAAAGTATTGACGGAAGCTTTTATCGCCATCTATGAAGAAAGCGTTGATCGCTCCTTGTATATAAGAAGGGTCAACATCACCGCCGACCATGTCATTCCTAAAAAATATGGCGAAGAAAAAGTGCTGATCGAACAGTTCGATCTTTTTTCCGATCCCGAAAAGAAGGAAGAAGAATTGCTCAAAGTCAGGAAAGAAGCCAAAAAGGAAGAAGATCTGGCCAAGGCCATTTTGAATATCAAACAGCGCTTCGGCAAAAACGCCATCTTAAAAGGTACCAACTACGAGGAAGGAGCTACCGGCAAACAGCGCAACGAACAGATCGGAGGACATCGTCAATGAAAGATCCTCATCGCTATGACGACATCATCGATCTGCCCCGTTTCATCTCCAAAGGCCGCAAACACATGTCCAATTACGATCGGGCTGCCCAATTCGCTCCCTTCGATGCTTTGACCGGTTACGATGAAGCGATCGAAGAGACCGGGAGAAGTACGGATGATGAAGTGCTTTTGGGTGAAAACGAGATCCGCCTGCTGGATCAGCGCTTCAGGATACTAAGGGAAAATATAGCGGATAGACCGGAAGTCAAGATCCGCTACTTCGTACCCGATGCCTATAAGGAAGGCGGAGCCTACCTTGAAAAGACCATCGTTGTCAAACGTATCGATCTAGGTAACAGAGTCTTAGTCAGCGAAGATAAGCAGCAATTCGACCTGGATTATATCGTGGCGATCGAAGCGGAACTTTTCGATCTTTTTGATAGCGATTGAGATATCTTGCAAAACATGTTTAAATGAAGATGTATTTCGTCGTAATTTTTTAGTCTAATTCAGATCCCGAAGGAGAAAGAGAATGAAACTGGAGTATTATTTTGATTGCCTGGATGGGCAATATCGTTTTACTGGCGAGCTGAGTGAGGGTGTTTTATTCTATAACATCGATTCCAGCATCGCCGAATTTGAAAGTCGGCAGGGACGTCTGTCAAATGAGGACAGCGAAGTCTTCATCCGTCTTTTACACAGAGCCGGTATAGAGAAATGGGATGAATGCTATGAAGCTCAGGGCGAAGGCATTGAAGATGCGATCAGCTGGAAAGTGAAACTCACTGATGATGAAGGATCCTATGTTTCCCAAGGCGAAGAGAGCTTTGAACCCTATGGCTACGAATATCTGATCACGGCCTTAAAACTGTGTGAAGAAAAGGCCGATTATTTTGCGGCAGCAGGACAGCGATGAGTAAAGAAGAACTTAGTAAATTAAAGTTAAATGAACTGAAGCAATTAGCCAAGGAAAAACAGCTCAAAACAAACGGTCTCAAGAAAGATGAGATCATTGAATTGTTGGCCGACAAGGAAGAAACAAGGGAAGAGAAAGTCGTCGATGTGGAAGTCCGCACGATCGGCAATCTTAAAGACCCGGCCATACCGGTACAGGGCGTTCTGACAGTGATGGAAGACGGCTATGGCTTCATCAGAGGTGAAAACTTTGAAAGCGGCGATGACAACGTCTTTGTTTCACCGACCTTCGTCAAGAAATTCAGATTACGGACGGGCGATCACATCAGCGGCAAGAAAAGAGCTCCCCGGGATGGGGAAAGATATGGTGCTTTGATCTATATCGACAAGATCAATTATCTGGAAACCGATATGATCAGATCCCGCGTCTTCTTCGAAGATCTGACCCCGGTCTTTCCCGATGAAAGAGTGAAACTGGAAAGACAGGGCGAATCGCTGTCGATGCGAGTCATGGATCTCATTACTCCGATCGGCAAGGGCCAGCGTGGCCTGATCGTTTCGCCACCCAAGGCCGGCAAGACTACCATCCTTAAGGACATCGCCTTGTCGATCTTAAGAAGCTGTCCCAATGCTCATCTGATCATCTTATTGATCGATGAAAGACCGGAAGAAGTCACCGACATCAAAGAGATCGTCAAGGGCGACAACGTCATGATCGTCTACTCGACTTTCGATGAACAGCCAAGCAAGCACAAGTACGTTTCGGAAATGACTATCGAACATGCCAAGCGGCTGGTGGAAGCCGGAGAAGATGTCTTCATCTTACTGGATTCGATCACCAGATTATCCAGAGCCTACAATCTGACCGAGACCGGCAGCGGCAAGACTTTATCAGGCGGTCTTGATCCCAGTGCTCTGTACATGCCTAAACGTTTCTTCGGAGCGGCCCGCAAGACCAGGGAAAGAGGCTCTTTGACCATCCTGGCTACGGCTTTGGTGGATACGGGTTCCAAGATGGACGATGTGATCTACGAGGAGTTTAAAGGTACCGGCAACATGGAACTGATACTCTCCAGAAAGCTGCAGGAAAGAAGACTGTTCCCGGCTATCGATATCGCCAAGTCGGGTACCCGAAGAGAAGATCTGCTGCTGAGCAGCGAGGAACTAAGGGCGGTCAATATCATCCGCAAGGATCTGCTGGATTATTATCGGGACGATTCGATCGATTCTCTGATCGAAATGTTCATCAGGACCAGAAACAACGACGAGCTGGTCCAGATCATCAATAAAAAAGGGTTGTGATCAGATCACGACCCTTATGTTATTTACGGGTTCAAAGTCGATGACTTTGACCTTTTTTATATAGTCGGCGATCAGTTCGACGACATTGACCTGTATCTCTTTGATCGTCTCAGCTTTCGCCAGCATTTCAAAACCCGAGCCACCGGCTGCCCGGTAGTTGTTGATGCAGAGGGTGAACTCATCATCATCTTTGACGGGAACACCATTTCGGGTCAGGGAAGTGATGCGCTGACCCGGGGCATTGGAGACCTTGATCTCGTACTCCACGCCATCGATCATATCGTAGTTGTGATATTGCGGGGTGGGGAAGTCGCAGGACTTTTCAATGATGATCTTGCCGTTGTCGATATCCCAGAACCTGGCGCATCTTTCCAGATATTCCTTCAGGATCTTGCCGCTTACCTTCTTGACGACCAGGGTATTGGGGAAGACGTAGGTCGAGACCAGATCGCGCATCGTGATCTGACTTTCAAAACCCTTGGCTCTTAAAAACAGAGCATTGGCTGAAAGCTGCGCTCCCGAGGCATCCAGACAGGCGTTGTTGAGGAAGGTGATGACCTGCGATTTGTGCAAGCGGGCATCGAATTCATCGGGGATGGTCAGATCGACTTTACTGGTACCAAGAGGCATATCGAGCCATTTCTGGCAGGCTTCCTCTTCTTCTTGGAAAGTATCCAGGAATTCTTTCTTAGGAGCGGTATTCACATTTAACAGGGCACCGCCTGTTTCACTTGTTTCCGTGTCGATGTAGGCTAAAGCCAGCTGTTTACCATCGTGGGCACTTTGAATATAGAAGGTATCATTGAGCTTGCCTTGCATCTCACGGTGCTGATGACCGGTCAAAAGGATATCGATACCTTCGATCTCGCTGCACATTCTATAGGCTTCATTCTCGCCGGTCTGACTTTCGCTTTCTAGACCCGTCTTGGGATCTTTTTCAAAACCGCCGTGGTAGACGCCGATGATGTAGTCGGCTTTTTCATTGGTTTTGATGTCTTTCACGATCCTTTTGGCGCATTCAAAGGCATCTTCAAAAGCGAAGCCTTCGATGTTCTGCGGTTTTTCCCAGAAGGGGATGTATTGAGTCACGACTCCGAAGATCGCGATCTTTTTGCCGGCTTTTTCAACGATGTGGTAAGGCTTTGATAAAGGTTTACCCTGATACGAGATGTTGGCACTGATACTGGGCATCTGCAGTTCATTCATGTGCCTGCTTAGTACTTCGACACCATGGTTGAAATCGTGATTGCCCAGATTGTAGAAGTCATAGCCGACCATATTCATGGCCTTGGTGAAGGGGTTTTCTTTGTCTCTTCTTTTCTCGAAATGGAAGTAGGCCAAAGGCGATCCTTCCAGGACGTCGCCATTGTCGATCAGGATGGTATTCTCATCCTTTAGGGTGTCGATCAAAGCGGCGGCTTTAGCCAGACCCTGATCGGCTTGCTTGCCGGTGGCATAGCTTTCAGGATAGATCACCGCATGGACATCGGAGGTCATGATTACTTTAATCCTGCTCATCTTTTACCTCTTCGAAGACTTCGATGACTTTGCGCATATAGGTCTTGCCGTCGATATTGAGAAGATCGCGGCCGGTGGTGTTGTTGAAGGTGGTGACGACTTCTTTACCGTCGATTTCGATCAGCCGGGCTTTAAAAAGATAGTCTTCCCAGCGGGCGAAGCCGTACTTGGGTTTGGCAAAACTGCGGGCATGTTTGTAGTAGCCGCCGTAGATGATCTTGCCTTCTTTGAGTTTCAAAGGCCAGTCACAGTTGGCGACGCCGCAGCCCCAGTGATCCGATCCCCTGATGATGCCTTCTTTAAAGTACCAGTAACAGCTGCCGGAATCCGAACCGAAATCGGGATCCCTATTCGGTCTGTCGCATTCGTTGTATAGGACCATCGTGTTTTCAAAGTAATTGATCTCACTGGCCATGCCGTCCTGCAGGTCTTTGTAGAATTTTAAAGCGCTTTTGAAATATTGAAAGCCTTTGGCATAGGTGATGTCGTTTTCGATATCTTTTTCTTTGTATCTGGCGATCAGTTCTTCCTGTGTCATAATAATCTCTCCTGTTCGTCTTAATTATAACTTAAACGGATATGGTAGAATTAGGGGCGTATGAGTATTGATGCAAGATTTAAGGATGCTTTGAATTTCCGCGATCTGGGCGGTTTAAAGACGGAAGATGGAAAAGCGGTGAAACCCGGTGTTTTCTATCGGGGTGCCGGCCTGTGTTTCTTTGATGAGAAGGAACTGGATTGTTTTAAACAGCTTAAGATCAAAACGATCATGGATCTGCGTTCGGCTTCGGAGATCGAAGAGCTGCCCGATCCCGATATCAAAGGTGCAAAGCTGATCAGACACAGCGGCTTAATCGTCAAAGGAGCCGGGGATATCGACTGGTCGCCCAAGGGAATGGCCAGGATCGGTGGCGAGGCATTTGAACAGCTGAAAAAGATCGAAGGATATTACAGGCTGATCGCTTTCGACAACACGGCCTTTAAGATCATGATGGAACAGATCGTTGAAGATAATGTGCCGCTGTATTTCCATTGCGCTACCGGTAAAGACAGGACGGGTGTAGCGGCGATGATCATCCTGATGGCGCTGGGGGTAAAAAAAGAAGAGATCAGAAAAGATTATCTCTTAAGCAATACCTATCGCCAAAAGATCCTGGAGAAGACTCTGGCTAAGGTAGCCGATATCGCTAAAGAACATCCCGAGATCAATGAACTTCTGACTCTACAGGACGGGGTGAGAGAAAAGACTTTCGATATCGTCATCTCATCCATTAAGGAAAAATACGGAAATGACCGCGAATATCTGTATAAGGAATTTGCTTTAGACGAAGAAACTCTAAACGGGTTGAGGGAAAAATATCTGATTTAAGGATGTAAAAAGGTGCTGTAAGCCATGTAAAAACTTACATGAAAAGCGATGCAGCATCTTTTCAGTTTTTAGGGGTGGTTTAGGCTTTTGAACGGCGTTATTTTAGATTATAATTATTGTGTAAATCTTTGGAAGATTTATAGAAAAAGGAGAGAAAAATGAAAAAACTATTCAAAGTAATTTCTGTAGCTCTCATTGCCATGATGCTGGTAGCCTGCTCAGGCTCAAATGGCGGCGGCAATGAGGGTGGCGAAGAAGCTGCTGCTTCCGAGATCGTCTTCTGGCACACTCTGACAGATCATGATGAGGAAATGGTTCAGGAAATCGTTGATGCATTCAATGCGGAATACGAAGGCAAGTACCATGTCACTCAGGAAACTCAGCCTCTTGATGGTTTCTCAGCCAAGGTCTATGAAGCCGTCACCAACGGCGTAGGCCCGAACCTCGTATGGCAGTTCCCGAACACTGCTCAGGATTACATCGATGCAGGTCTGTCTCTGGATTACTCCAAGTACTTCACGGATGCCGACTACAAAGATCGTGTTTCTTCAGGTGTTTACGCCGCTTCTACGGATTATGCTGATGGCGGTTTACATGCGGTTATCGCTACGATCACCGGCTCTATCATGTTCTACAACAAGGAACTGCTTGAGAAGTACAACCTTGAAGTTCCTGTTACCTGGGACGATCTGCTTGCAGCCTGCAAGACTGTCGTAGACGGTGAAAAAGCTGAAGGCAAAGACATCATGGGCTTTGGTCCGGACTCAGTCGATGTCCTGGCTATCCTGGCTCTTGAACAGAACGGCTTAAGCTATATCGATGACAACAACACTGCTGCTGACTGGACGAATGAAAAATTCGTTAACTGGATCAAGTGGTGGAAAGAAGCTGAAGATGCAGGTTACTTCCAGTTAGTTGATCCGGAAGGCTACCACTCAGGTCCTTACGGCAACCAGCAGTACTTCTGCTACATGGGTTCTTCAGCCGGTTTAGGCTACATCACTCCGAACGGCTTCACGATCCTGACCGGTCCGGTTCCTCAGGTTGCCGGCGGCAAAGAGTACACCGAGATCACGACTCGTGCTCTTGTTGCGTTCACAAAGGATGAAGCTACCGATGCAGGTACAGCAGAATTCGTCAAATTCTTCACGAAGGCTGAATGGAACCTTCCGTTCTGCCAGAAGTATTCTGCTTCCACTCCGTTCTCGGATGTTGAATCATCTGATGTCTATCAGGACTACTTCAACAACTCTGTTGCTCAGCAGGCTCTGGCCGGTATGCTGTCATATGCAGGTACCCGTAAGTCTGTTGCCGGTGAAGGTTCCGCTAAAGAAGCTATCATGGCTGCTTTAAGATCCATCATCATCGACGATCAGGATGTTGTTGAGACTCTGACTAACGCTCAGGCTATCGCCAACGCTGCATTAGCTCAATAGTCTTCTAGAAGGAGAAGTATGACAAGGAATAAACTGTTTGTTTTCATGCTCGATGCGCTGTGTTCATCGGATATCGAGCTGATGAAGGAGCTCCCCAATTTCAAATGGATGTTTGAAAAGGGCTCCTATATCAGACACATCGAGACATGTTACCCCAGTTTTACCTATCCTTGTCACGTATCGATCATTACAGGGAACACCGTGAAACATCACGGTGTTCCTCATAATGCGATACTGGAAGTCGAAAAACACGATGTGCCATGGTACAACCAGCGTGCAGATGTGAAATGTCCAACGATCTTTGATTATGCCAAAGAAGCTGGATATCTGACATGTTCACTGAGCTGGCCGGTATCGGGGAAGGCCGATATCGATCTGAATATGCCGATGATCGTTCCGATCGCTTATATGGGCGATGACCCCGGTCAGTTTTTATGGGGAAACGCTTCCGATGAGCTGATGGAGAAATATTACTGGAAGTATGGCCGTTACCTGATGGGCAAGGACCGTTCTCTGGATCTTTATACCATGGCTTTAGCTCCCGATATCATCAGAGATTACCATCAGCCGGATGTGATGTTTGTCAAGATGTGTGATCTTGACAGTGCCAGACATGCCAACGGCGTTTACTCCCAAGAAGCCAAGGATCAGCTTAGAAAGCATGATCATGAATTCGGCGTCCTGCTTGAAAGCATCCGCCGCTACGGCGATTTCGATCACACCAACTTCATCGTCATGGGCGATCATGGCCAGCAGGATATCACGATGAATATGAATCTCAATATCCTTTTAAGAGATGCCGGCTTTATCCGCTGCGATGAGGAAGGCAAGCTGGTCGATTATGACGCCTATTGTCATTCCGTTTCTCTCTCAGCCTGGGTCGTCCTGAAGGATCCGAATAATGAGGAAATGAGACAAAAGGTTTACGATTTCCTCAAGAGCTTAAGAGATGATCCGAAATACAATATCGGATATCTGTATACAAAGCAAGAGGCCGATGAACTGTTTGGTCTTGTCGGTCCTCTGGATTTCGTAGTCGAAGGAAGAGAACCGATGTCGTTTACAAGCACACTGGCCGGAAAAGATCCTTTCGAGAAGTATCTCGCTCCGGGTCAATATCTTTCCAAAGCCAGCCATGGACATCTGCCCTGGCGTGATGAGACGACGACCTTCATCGCTTACGGTCCCAATGTGGCGGAAAATGTCGTCATCGATCGTTCATCCATGATGGATGAAGCACCGACGATGGCGGCGATGCTGGGACTGGAAATGAAGAACACCGATGGCAAAGTCATCGAAGAACTGATCAGAAGATAAGCAATTTCAATTGTTGATATATTAAGGAGGAAGACAATGAAAATACGCCTGGAGAATATCGTCAAACGCTTTGACGATAACACAGCAGTAAACGACTTTTCTGCTGAGATCGAATCAGGAGAACTGGTGACACTGCTGGGTCCTTCGGGATGCGGAAAGAGTACGATGCTGAACATGCTTTCAGGTATTCTTTATCCGACCGAAGGCAAGATCTATTTTGATGACGATGACGTCACCTACATGTCATCTGAGAAAAGAGGTATCGGTCTGGTCTTCCAGAACTATGCCCTGTATCCGCACATGACAGTTCTGGAAAACATTTGTTTCCCTCTGGAGATCAAGAAGGTTCCGAAGAAGGAACGTATTGAAAGAGCGATGAAGATGGCTGAACTGGTTCATGTCGAAAGCATGCTCAACAGAAAACCGGGCCAGCTTTCCGGTGGTCAGCAGCAGCGTGTCGCCATCGCCAGAGCCCTGGTCAAAGAACCTAGACTGCTGCTTCTGGATGAGCCTTTATCCAACCTGGATGCCCGTCTTCGTATCGAAATGAGAGAAGAGATCAGACGTATCCAGCTGGAAACAGGGGTCACGACGATCTTCGTCACCCACGACCAGGAAGAGGCCATGTCCATTTCCGACCACATCATTTTGATGAAACTGGGTGTCTTACAGCAGTATGACAAGCCGCAGTATCTTTACGATCAGCCGGCCAACTGCTTCGTTGCTGACTTCTTAGGCAATCCCCCGATCAACAAGGTCGAAGGTGTCGTCAAAGACGGCAAGGTCTATTTGGATGGCGGTGAGACCGATTCGACTATCAGAGTCGAAAACATTCCTGATGGCACGAAAGTCTATCTCTCCTTCAGGGCCGAGAGCGTCGTCCTTGATGAGACAAGTCCGTTAAAAGCCAAAGTCGTCATGACTTCCGTCATGGGCAAGGAGATCATCACTTCCTTCGTCTTGGGCGGCAAGGAAGTCCGTGGCTATATGAATTCCGATGTCGAACTGGTCAGAGATCAGGAAATCGGTATTTCTTTCAAGAAGAGTGGAGTCTTCGTATTTGATTTTGAAAGCGGAGAACGTTACTTATGATCAAGAGACCTTTTTTCGAAAGGATCAAACCGCTTCTGTACCTTTTGCCGTTTATCGTATCGGTAACGCTTTTTACACTGTATCCGATCGTAAACGTCATTAGGATGTCTTTCCTGGAGGGTTATAAATACCTGACCGGAGAGTTTACGGGCGTGGGCTTGGGCAACTACGAAAAGATCCTGAGCGATCCGTATTTCAGACAGGCTATTTCCAATACGTTCAAATATGTCCTGATCGTCGTTCCGATCTCCACCGTGATCGCCATCGTTCTGGCTACACTGCTGAATCAGAAGATAAGGTTCCAGTCCTTCTTCCAGACGGCCTACTTCCTGCCGATGGTAACATCGTCACTGGCTGTCGGTCTGGCCTGGCGTTTCATGTTCAACGACAAAGTCGGTATCTTAAACTACGTACTGACGCTCTTGCATATGGAATCGGTTCCGTTTTTAGGCAAGTCGGGAGGCAACTTCCTGGCGGTCGTCATTTTCGGTATCTGGTCCATTTTGCCCAACACGATCATTCTGTTATTGTCGGGTCTGCAGAATATCGACCCGCTATACTACACGGCAGCCAAGGTCGATGGAGCCAAGACTCTGAAGATCTTCTTCAGGATCACCGTTCCGCTTTTGGCACCGACGATCATGCTGGTAATAATCATCAATTCCATCAACACGTTCAAGATGTATCACGAACTGTTCCCGCTGTTCGGCGGTCCGGGTGTTGCCTATAACCTGTTTACCGTCGTCTACTATATCTACTACGAATTCCGGGTCCTGACACCTCCGAAATACGGATATGCTTCGGCAGCTGCGGTCCTGCTGCTGATCACGGTGTTCGCATTCACGATGCTGCAAAGGGCTGTACAGGCTTGGGCCAGAAGGGAGAAAGGTGAAGATGTCAAACAAGTCAAGAGACACAGAGATGCACTCAGATAGGCATATCGTCAAAGAACCGGTCTCTGTCGGCAGGATCTTCATGTATATCGTGCTGTTCCTCGGTGCGATCGTCATGATGTTCCCGTTCTACTGGATGATCACCGGTGCCTTTAAGTCAAAAGTCGAGGTCAACCTGATCCCGCCGACGCTGTTCCCGCAGAATCCGTTCAATCTGGAAAACTTCGTCTACGCCTTCAAGACGGCACCTTTTGCGAAATACTTCGTCAACTCGCTGCTGGCGCTGGTCGGCTGTATCGTCACCTGTTCGTTCACGACGATATTGGCTGCCTTTGCCTTCTCGAGGCTGAGATTCCCGGGCAGAGAACTGATCTTCTCGCTGTTGCTTTCGTTGATGATGGTTCCTTATGAGATGATCATCATCACCAACTACCGTACGATCGTCAGCTGGAAACTGCACGATACGATCTGGGCACTGATCCTGCCGTTCATGTCCTCGATCTTCTACACCTACATCCTCAAGGGCTTCTTCGATTCGGTCCCTGAATCTCTATATCAGGCGGCCAAAGTCGACGGCTGTTCCGACTGGAAGTATCTGTGGAGGGTCATGGTCCCGATGGCCAAGTCCTCATTGGCAACGATAATCCTGCTCAATGCGATCGCGACCTGGAACTCCTTCCTGTGGCCGATGATCGCCACCAACTCCAAGGAAGTCAGAACATTGCCGTTTGGTCTTTATGCCTTTATGACCGAAGGCGGTCAGAGAAACGAAAGAATGATGGCAGCCTCGACGATCGTCGTCATTCCGATGATCATCATCTTCCTCTTCGCCCGCAAGTACATCATTTCCGGTATGTCCCGCGGCGGTATCAAGGGCTAAAGAAAAAACGATTATCTGTTTGTGAAAGCTGTCTGTCATGGACAGCTTTTTGAATGGAAAAATGAAATCAAGTGAGGAATTTTTGATTTTCTTGCCAATAATGTAATGAAGAGTACGGAAAGGAAAGGCAGTCGATTTTGTTTGGATTGCCGAAAGGGAGTTATGCGGATATTTTTGCTGATCACATCATTAATGAATCTGGCTTTGTTTACCTATCTGCTTATCGATCACTTAAGAAAAGATAAAGATAAAAAAGAAAAAACGATTTTTGAAAAAGAAAAAAGAGATGGAGCAGACGAGGCAGGCAAAAAAGGGGAAAGATATGTCAAGGACAACATTGAAACGATCTTAGAGAAGGATGATCTATTATTCAATAACGTCAGTGTGGAGTATCAGGGCAGGACGGCGGAAATGGACAACATCATCGTCAACAACAACGGTGTCTTTGTCGTCGAAGTCAAATACTTTTCCGGAACCATCTACGGTTCCAAGGATGAACGCAAATGGCTGAAGAGGCATGTCAGTGAAGGCAAGGGGATCTATGTCAAAGAAATAGGCAATCCGATCTTTCAGGTCAAAAGACAGGAATACATCCTGGGCAATTATCTGAAAGATAACGGGATCAGAGTCTGGGTCTTCGGCTACGTTTATTTCGTCAAAGACAATGCCCCGATCAAAGACGAATACATCCTGGAATCCTGGGAGGATCTCAACTACATCATTCACATGTCCGAGCGGGTTTTAAGCGATAAGGAAGTGGAAAAGATAAGCGCTTTGCTTAAGAAGGCAAAGCGCTCAGATCACGTAACAGAATATCATAAGGTAGTGGCAAAAGCTGCCTAGCAGAACGAAGATATGGAAGATCTCGTGTTCGCTCCAGTTTCTGGAAAATGAGATCTTTAGGGCGTAGATGATACCGCCGATCGTATAGAAGGCTCCACCCAGAAGCAGCCACATAAAACCCGGACCCGCTAAAGCCGCATGGATAGCACCTATCTTAAACAAGGCCGTCCAGCCCATGGCGATATACAGGATCGAAGAGACATATTTGGGACAATAGACCCAGAACAGTTTCAATATCGTTCCCAGTAAGGCGATGATCCAGACGATCTTTACCAGCAGGATCCCGTCCTGCTTAAGTTTAAGCAGACAGATCGGCGTATAAGTACCGGCAATAAGCAGAAAGATTGAGACATGATCGATCTTTTTTAGTATCCTGGTTCCATTTGGCGACAGCACGAAGGCGTGATAGGCACTGC
This sequence comes from Erysipelotrichaceae bacterium, assembly GCA_017432895.1. Taxonomy (GTDB): domain Bacteria; phylum Bacillota_I; class Bacilli_A; order Erysipelotrichales; family Erysipelotrichaceae; genus Colivicinus. The sequence goes on from JAFRIG010000046.1 coordinate 54,454, forward strand.
TGGCTCCATACAGGATGATCAGAGAAAGGCAATAGATACTTAAAGAAGCCATACTTAAAGTATCGCTATAATATAATGCGGCTTTGGATAAAAGAACAGGTGTCAGGATGATGGCCAGCAGGAAACCGATAAAGTGGCTCAAGGCACTGACGGGATCTTTGATCCTGATGCAGGGTTTGAACTGATTTTCGATATTGATCTTCATTTCACTCATGAGCTCCTCCTTGTCCGTCTTATTTTTAGGGTATATAATAAACCTGTAACAGGTTTTTCAAAAACTTCTAACTAAATAATATAATGTATCATAAAACCTGTCAAGAGTTTTTCAAAAACCGCTGAGGAGGACTATGAAGAAAAAAGAGACGAAAGAAGAAGCTGTCGCCTTCTACCTGCCTACCTATAAAGAGATCCCATCCGTCGGACTCTATCTTGATCAGACATCCAAGTACATCAACGAATGTCTGACTGATCTGCCGGATGTCGAATTGACCAACTCGATGATCTCCAACTATGTCAAGAAACATCTGATCGCCAATCCGATAAAGAAACAGTACGGCCGCGATCAGATCGCCTGTCTGCTGTTCATCGCTCTCACTAAGAACGCTTTGACTCTGGATGATGTGGCTGGGCTTTTCGAGCTGCAGAAAAGCAGATACAGCATCGAAGAGTCCTATGTCTTTTTTGCGGAAAATTTCAACGAAGCCTATAACGACTTCGAAAATTTCAAAAATAACGAGACGGAGGAAAAAGGTCTGCTCAAAGATGTCATCCTTAACGTCGTCTCCAATTTCCGGCTCAGAAAAAAACTCAGCGATACATTAAAAGAAAAATAAATGTAAATTAAGACATTCCTAAACATCTACCCGTATATATAAGTGATAGAATGGTAGAAAAAGGGGATACTAATTATGTTTTCATGGCAGCATTTCGTCTGGTTGTTTATATGTCTTGTCGGTATCGTCACGTGTCTTTTTCTGTATAGAAAGAAAAGACCGCCGTTTAAGAAAGTTCTCAATTACTGTCTGGTGATATGCTTCCTGTCGGAATTCATCAAGGTCTTTTCAACGATTGAAATGGTTCCTTCCGCTGATGGCAGCATCATCTATCCTTACATTCCGATGAACCATTTGCCACTGCATCTGTGTTCCATCCAGATCCTGATGATCCTCTACGTGCGTTTCACGGGCAACGAAAAGATGCGGGATTATCTGCTGTCCTTCATGTATCCTTCCTGTGTCTTAGGAGCTATCGCCGCTTTGGCGATGCCATCCATCTTCTCAACGACCATCAGTGTCGATCAGGCTTTCACGCATCCGATGGCCTATCAGTTCTTCATTTTCCATTCGATGCTGATAGTGCTGGGCTTTATCATCGCCTGGTCGGGTGAAGTCGAATGGACCTGGAAGAAATGGCGGGATTGCCTGGTCATCATCGCCGCCATGGCCTTCATCTCCCTGTATGTCAATTCCATGCTGGCACAGCCGACCTATCTCAACGGCCAGCTGCAGCACATCGACTTCTGGCCCAACTTCTTCTTTACTTACCAGAATCCGTTAGGTATCAAGCTGACTAAACTGTGGCAATGGCATCTATATCTGGTGATCCTGTGCGTGGTGGTGCTGGTGCTGGCGATCATCTGCTTCTATCCTTTGATCGGAATAAAGAAAAAGAAACAATAGAATTCAGATCGGAAAAAATCCGGTCTTTTCTTTTGCCTGAATGTTTTCAAGATAGGCTTTTTTGTGCAACTGAAAAATGTATTATCATTAAGGAAAAGATGATAAAGCCGATAGAAAAGAAAATAGACCGCGATCAGTTAAATGGACTGCTGGAAGCGGAGAATAATAAACTCCTTGAGCTCAATGATCTTTTTCTGCGGGAAAGAAACAGCGATAACGGCAAGAAGTTTCTTGATCAGTTCCTGAAGATCATAGGGCTTTATGAAAATTTCGGTCAGAATACGAAAGGTCTTTTCGTCAGGTTCGCCAATACGGATCTGAGTGATATTTTTGATCATGGCTCGGATGAAGATCTGCTGTCTGTGCATATCAGGTTACAGAAAATGTTGAGCGAAATAAGTGTAGCTTACGACACGAAGATGATCGATAGCGTCAAGGAAACGATAAATCTGGTCCAAGGAAAATATCGCTTAGAATTGAATCAGCCCGCTGATCTGTCTAAAGCCTTGGTATGGCTCGATCTGAAAAAGATCGGCTGGGCTTTAAACGCGATTGAACAGAATGAAAATCTGAAACAAAGACATGCGGAAAAGATCGGAAAAGATGTTGCCGAGAAAAACCGCATCTATAGGCAGACAAAAGAAGAGATGTCGTCCTTTGCGCAGGATGTTCTAAAGCAGATGAAAGAAGGCTGCGGGATATTTAAAAAACTGAGCGAAAAGGAAGGACATCCCGACATCGCCGATCGCTGCTATCTGGATCTAAAGAAGAGGATCCTCAACCTCGAGCTGGCCAAGGTCAAGGAAGAACCGTTAAAAAAGATCGCCTTGTACGATGAAAATCTCGCGCAGATGCTTGAACACTACAGCCTTGAACAGACCAGAAGCGGGCTGATCCCGTTAATGCCCCTATCATATAAATCCACCATTTGAAATGGTGGACCAGTAATAACAGTAGTGTTACACGAAGTACCAGGATAAAAAAAGCCTATGATATCCTGTTTGTGGGTCTCAACCACATACAAGAATAATCATAGGAGGTGCCCATGGACAATCAAAGTTTATCACATACAAAGTGGAATTGCACATTCCATGTTGTGTTCATCCCAAAATACAGAAGAAAAGTAATGTTCGGCAATCTCAGAGAAGA
>JAFRIG010000047.1 GCA_017432895.1 Erysipelotrichaceae bacterium
ACACAATTTTACATATTTAAAACATAATGTGGATATAGACTTTTTGTACTATATAGGTGCAAGGAAGTGAGGCCTTGCCGATACTAGCCCCCTAAAATCAGTTGTATCGTATATATTTATCCCCTTAAATAATCAAAAGAAAAGCCCCCAAGCGACGGGGGTTTTTCTATGGTTTCATTTCTTCTTGTTTTTCTATTCTTTCCAGGTCGGGATCTGATCTTCAGCGATTTCATCCTTTTTATCGCTCATCGCCTCTTCGATCAGCTTCATCATCTCCCAGACCGAACGGAAATACAGGGTCTTGTCTTCTTCCACCCAGGTTATCCTGCCTTGCCAGCTGGAATTCTGTCGATGCTGGACGCGGATGATAAAAGTACCCAGATCGCCATGCATCTCCAGCATCTCATCGTCTTCCATAACTCTTGTCAGCTCTTCCTTCATCGGTGTCTGTTTCCTTTCAATAAAATGGCGTTCGTTGTTTCCCCTGAACGGGAAATTCATATCGTCGTAAAGTTTTTCGATCTTCAGCAGCATCTCGCTGTCATTGTGAAAGATGACAGCGTCTTTGGAGAAGTGGTGATAGAAGCGTCCCTGATAGACGGTAGTATAGCGGTCGATACACAAAACGACCGCATTGGGAATACCCAGATAACGTTGACTTGTGCCCATAATTCACCTACCGTATCGGATTGACGTAGTACCTGACGGAGATCCGTTGCCTGTTGATCATGAATTTCTCATTGATCCTGTGCTGAATGATCTCACAGTTCTCTATCGTCGTATTCATCAGCAGGACCAGATATTGGCCCTTGTTGTATTTGTTCATGATATCGGAACGACGGATCGTCGTCCTGATCGCCTCTTCCAGGCGGGGCGATAACTCTTCAAGCTTTTCACCCTTGGTCAGGGCATTGCCCTTGGTATCGACGATCGTACAAAGCATCAGATAGATCATCTGGCCGCTTCTTTCCGAAATGCGGCTGATCGCCTGATAGATGCCATGGAAGACCGGATAGGAACAGCTGTAGCCGCCTCTGGCCTCCTCATCTTCCTGCATGTGGTCCTGTATTTCCTGCAAAGAACCGGAAGAGTGTTCAAACTGTTCGCCAAGCTTGTTTATCAGTTCAAACATCTTATTGGAAGGCTTGATGCCCTGTTCATGCAGATAAAGCTCGACCGTCTTATCGAAAAGTTCATAGGCATCATCGATATAACCCGAAGCGATATATGCCTGCATGGTCAGCGTCTCCCAGTCCGAGAAAGGCTGGATCCGGCTGGCATATAAGCCCAGATTCTCCAGCTGTTCATAGCGGCCATTTTTCTCTAATAAGGCTGCCAGCTCATTGACACAGGAGACAAAGAGTTTGCGATAACGCCAGTTCTCCTTGGTGATCCAGACCACACCGATCTGATTCTCTAAAAAATCGCCCTGGTAGATGTAGACCGCTTCCTGTAACATCGCGATCTTTCTGTCTTCATCTTCTTCGTTTTCCGCCTCCGTCAGTATCCTTTCAAACTCCTTGGCATCCTCATAGATCTCTACCTCTTCATTCCAGTAGTACTTGCCTTCTTTGGCCACGAAATAATTGACCTTGGGCAAGCCATAGGACTGAAGTCTCTTTTTGGCGTTATACATGACCGAATGGATGGCATGATTGGGATTGTTGAGATCGCGGCCGAAAAACAAGGCATTGAGCAGTGTGTTCTTGTTTACCCCTTCCTTGGTGAAGTGGGTCAGCAGCTGCATCAGATAGTTGAACTGGTTCTCGTTGTTCTTGGCCTTGTCGGTGATCGTCTTGCCGTTGTAAGACATCGAAAAAGAACCGAAGAAGTTTACGACCAGCACATTTTCTTTCCTGTTTCTTTCGCTCATTTTCTTATCTCAATCATATCAAAAAAACAAGAGCCAAAACCAAAAAAGAAAGAGCTCTTAGAGCTCAATCGATTTCGATCTGACACATCTTCATCGTCATCAAAGCCGCCTCATGGCTTGCGGGCGTCACCCCGGCACAGCAGTCCTTTTTGACCGCAACTCTGATCTCCGGGAAAGCCGCTTTTACCATCAAGGCATTGGAGACCACGCAGATGTCGGTACAAAGTCCCAGGAGGCTTATCTCCTCGAGCTTTTCCTTTTCATCCATTTCTTTAAGTACTTCGATCAGCTTCTCACTGCCGAAAGTCGGCTTGTCGATGATCTGATAGTTCTCGTGACTTTCAACCGCTTCCAAAACTTCCGTTCTGATTTGCCAGCCAAGACTGTCTTTGATGCAATGCTCGACCGGAAGATGTTTTCCCTCATTGGTACTCAGGTAATCAGGCGCATGGGTGTCTCTGGTCGCGATGACCAGGTCGTAGTCTTTCTTGATCTCATTCACCACATTATCGACGATAGCTACGGCTTCTTTAGTCCCTAAGGAACCGTCGATGAAGTCGTTTTGCATATCCACGACGATCAGGATCTTTTTCATGTCTTTCTCCTTTATTTCACATAGGCGACCAGCAGGTCATAGGTGTTTCTTAAGCCATCGATGTGGGTCCGTTCATAACCGTGGGAATTGGCCGTACCCGGGCCGATAGCCGCATGGCGGATATCGTAACCGGCTAAGACCGTGGCATCGCCATCCGTGCCGTAGTGGGGCGTAAAGATGTCCATTACGTAATCGACCTTGTTTTCGATCGCACATTTTCTGAGTTCGTTGGTCATCCCATAATGATATGGGAAGCGGGAATCTTTCGCAAAGATGGAGACCTTGCGTTCATCGGAGTTCTGTTCCGGTCCGATCGGGGCAATGTCGATCGCCAGGATGTCCTTTATTCCTTCCGGCAGATACGTTGTGCCATGTCCTATTTCCTCATACATCGCAAAGTAGGCGTAGACCTTGCGTTTCAAAACAATACCTTCTTCCTTTAAAGTCTTCATCATCGTCAGTAAAGTTGCCGCACAGGCCTTGTCGTCGACAAAATGAGACTTGATATAGCCGTTGACATAGACGAAACGCGGTTCGATACCGATCATATCACCTGTCTCGATACCCAGCTTACGGGTATCTTCCGCACACTTTACATCCTCATCGAGAACGACATTGACATTCTTGCGAAAATCCGGCAAAACATCGCGCAGCTCCTCTTCCGTTACATGCAAAGAATTGGGGATCCGCCCTATCGTACCGGAATAGACCTTGCCGTCTCTGGTATGAACTCTGACATTTTCCATCACGCAATAGAAGGGATAAAGTCCACCGACCGGACAGACATTCAAAGTACCATCCGCATTGATATGCCTGACCATCAGACCGATATCATCCAGATGAGCCGTGATGACAAGCGGATCACCTTCGCCACCCAGGTCGACTAAAACGCCGCCTTTGTGGGTATGTCTTACTTCATAGCCCAGATCATTTATCATTTTCGAAACACATTCTTCGATCTCTTCGTACTGACCCGTCGTTGAATCGATGGCCAACAGCTTCTGCAATACATCCAGACAATATTCTTTATCAAACGCCATAAATAACCTCTTTCTATATCTATATATATTGTAGTAGAATCATCTTTAATTTTCTAAAAATCGCATACTAAAAGCCAGCACTCGACTTATGTCTAATACTGGCTTTCCTTTTTATTTAGTTGAGGACCTTGATCGAATCGATCGCGTGACCAAACAGCAGTACAGCCGACTTGATACCGGCTGAAGCCATATATTCCCTGGTCTTGGGTTCCAGGTTCTCATCTTCGATGATGTCGGCGATCCTGACCGGTTCCACGCCATATAACAGTGCCGACTGGTGATAGACCTTTTCATTCCTGGTCATGACGATGATCGGGGTCTTGGGCTTGATTTGCGATACCACGGAAGGTGAACGGCCGGTATCGGTATAGACGATGATCTTTTCCACACCCAGCTTATCGGCCAGGTCGCAGGCGGCTTTACCGACAACGGATCTTTGGGAATCATCGACCGGCAGATAGACGTTCTCCAGATGTTTCTCGGATTCATCAGCGATCTTGGCCATCATTGCCACAGACTCTAACGGATACTCACCCGCTGCCGATTCTCCCGAAAGCATCACGGCACTGACGCCGTCATAGACGGCATTGGCCACATCACCCACTTCCGCTCTGGTCGGACGGGGGTTATGGGTCATCGACTCCAGCATCTGCGTCGCACAGATCGTGATCTTGCCGGCGGCATTGGCCTTGTGGATCATCTTCTTCTGGATGTAAGGTACCTGCTCAGGCGGCAGTTCCACACCCATATCGCCTCTGGCCACCATCAAGCCATCGGCTGCTTCAATGATCTCATCCATATTTTCAACGCCTTGCGTCGATTCGATCTTGGCGATGATTTTCATCCGCGAATTATTGAAATCCAAAATGGTCCTGACCGCATTGACATCCTTGGCCGTTCTGACAAAAGACAAAGCAATATAATCATAGTCCTGTTCGATACCAAACAGGATGTCTTTCTTGTCCTGTTCGGAGATAAACGGCATGGTCAATTCCACACCCGGAACATTGATACCCTTATGATTCAGGATGTCGCCCGGGACTAAAACCTTGGTTACGATCTCGTTGCCTCTAATGTCGGTTACTTCCAGCTGAATGAGACCATCATTGACTAAGATCGGTGAACCGACATGAACGTCCTTAGGCAGGCCGGCATAAGTGATCGAACCGCGTTCATCGTTGCCCAGAAAATCTTCCGTTGACAGGATGAACTCCTGTCCCTTCTTTAAGACAGCTTTGCCGCCATCGAAATCACGGAAACGGATCTCCGGACCCTTGGTATCCATCATCGTCGCCACAGCCACGCCCAGCTTTTCTCTGACCTTTCTGACCAGTTTCAGATTCTTTTTCTGTTCATCATACGAGCCGTGAGAGAAATTGAAACGTGCCACATTCATGCCCGCTTCAATCATCTTTGTCAGGGTCTCTTCGTTATTTGACGAAGGGCCGATAGTACAGACGATCTTCGTTTTCTTCATATAATTTATCCTCTTTTCCTACTATCTAATTATAGCGCAGTCTATTATACTGCGTTAATCGGCTCTATGCAAAAACGGCTTGCGCCGTTTCTTTAAATAATTACGATATTCCTGAACCCGCCTTGCTTAGCCAGATCCTTCAGTTTTTCCATATACTCATCATCCGGTTCCTTGAAATCCCGATATTGTTGTCTGACTCCGAAATGGCGGTATTTGATAAGCTTGTAGCGGATATCCTGATCCTTTAAATAAGGCTTTAATATCTTGCATACTTTCTCGATCGTCTTCTCATTCTCCAAAGCTTCAGGAATACAGACCGTCCTTACTTCTTCCAGTTTATGGACCCTGGCCAGATATTCGAGATTCTTTAAGACCGTATCGATATCCTGACCGGTCAGCCATCTGTGTGATTCATTGTCATGTGCTTTCACATCCAGCATCACCCCATCGGCTACTTCCAGTAATTTCGGATCCTTTTCAAAATCCAAAGAACCATTGGAATCAAGTAGCGTCGAAAGTCCATGAGCCTTGGCGATCTTAAACAGTTCATAGACGAAATCTTCCTGCAAGGTACATTCACCTCCGGAAACCGTGATCCCTCTGATGAAAGGAAGATTCCTTTCAACCTTCGCCCAGACCTCTTCCGGGCTCATGTAAGCGATCCTTGGCGAAGCATCGTGTTTACAGGTCTTGATGCAGGTATCGCAGGCACAACACTTATTTTGGTCCCAGACGACCTTTCCGTTTTCAAAGCTTAAAGCTTTGATTGGACACTTAGCCACGCATTCCCCGCAGTTGATGCACATATTTATCGTTTCGGGATTGTGACAATAGCGGCAATTGAAGTTGCAGGACTGGAAAAAGATCGCCGTCCTGTTACCCGGTCCATCGACGACGCTGCTGGGGATGATCTTGTTTACCGGTGCTTTAATCAAAGGACTGTACCTTCTTGCCATTAAGGTGTCTAGCCGGGGTCTTGTCGACGACTAAAGCGATGGAATCGTTGGCCACGACTTCACCCTTCTTTAATTTTTCCACTTCACTGCGCTTGACCAGATAGCCGGTGACCCTGATCAGATCGCCGCTGCCCAGATAGGTCGACATGTATTTGACGCCGACCTTGAAACCGCCCTTAAAGATATCCAGTAAGGCATCCAGATTGCGGAAAGCCGTCTCATCAAAGGGGAAGATATCGCCGACTCCCGAAGGGAAGAAGCGATGATACAGACCGCAGTTGCGCAAATGTTCGTAGAGTTGAGGTTCATCACCATAAGCGATCCTGGTACCGGCGGAATTGCCTTCATCGCCATCGGCCCCGACTTGGGAATGCATGACGAAACGATGTTTATAGGAATATGGACAATAGTGTTCATTGACCGCCTTCTCAATAGCCTCCAGGATCTTTACACCCAATTGGTCAGCTTCTTCATCATGGCCCATACGGCCGGTCTTGCCTGATTTCTCCATCAGCGTATTGACGCATTCATATAGGCCGACCAGTCCAAAGAGGCCGACGAATTTATCTTTATAGACGAAACCTTCCTTCACCATCCAGTCAGATGAGAAAAAGGCCCGATTTTCAACGACGTTTCTGATCTTGGCATCCATGAACTTAAGTTGTGTATCGATACATAAAGGTAAGCGGTTTTCAAAGAAGTCGTCATAGCTCCTGGAATTGGCAGCGATCGTTCCCAGACGCAGTCTGGTCAAAGTGAAAGCTCCTCCCCCGATCAACAATCCGTTGTAGCAGGAAGCGATACCGTATTCTTCACCCACTCTTTCCTTATAGAATTCATCCAAAGCAAAAGCCGGATTGGCACAACGCAAGGCGCTGTCCAAAGCCTTCTTGGCGAAATCATCAGGCGTAATGTTTGGATCATAGCGCAAAGTCATGTTGGGTGTGATGTTCTGAAGTTCCGGCAAAAGTTCCAGGATGATATTGCCTGTAACAGTCTCTTCAGGTCCCAGATTGGCTTGCACAAAGGAATCGGACATCGTCCTGTCGATATTGATCAGAAACCACTTTAAGATCTTCTTGGCCTCATCACGATCTTCCTTTATTACATACTCTTCCAGAAGATCATCCAGGCGGCCTAAAAAGACCGGAAAACGATCGATACTGTGGGCGTTGTGGTAGAAGATCTGTAAGCTATTGACCGCTTCATATAAGGTCTTGGCCGGCTCTATTCTTAAAAAGGAAGAACCTTCTTTGAGAAACTTTTTGTAGTCGGGCAAAATGTAACGCGGACACTTGGGACCATGTCCCTCGAACAGATCGCAGATCTCTCCGCTTTTTAGCAGTTCGTAAAACTCTTTCGGTGTCCCTTCGGGATAATCCAGAAGATTCTCCGCATACTTGGCCAAGGAATCGGTCCTTTGCCAGTAAGTGAGTTTCGTATCGTTCATGATCTCTTCGATCTGTTTCTGACATAGTTTACAATCGCCCATGATGTGTCCCTCCTATGATATTCCCATTATATCATCGGATACAGTCCTTGCCTGAGATGTGCCAAGTATGTGCTTTCTTTTCTTAGCCAGAAAAAAGCGGATCAGTCCGCTTGATTTTCATCTTTCTCTGGTGAAGGCTTTGATGATTTCCCGATAGGCCGTAAACAGCACTCCCGCCACCGGCCAGATCAGCCAGGTCATTTCCCATCTGAAGGTGAAGAAGCTCCAGCCCAGATAAATCGCCGTAATGATGGCCCAGTAGACCCCGTCAAAACCGCTGACCTTCTTGTTGGCTCTGGTATAGTCGCCGGTCTCCAGGAGCTTCTCGAAACCCTCCTGGATCATGCAGGTATGAACGATCAGTTTTACACCGATCGCACACATGATCAGCAGTGTAGCCACTCCCAGCATGACGATCATGGCGTTGTTGTTTGAATGGCTTGCGATCTGCGTCATGATCAACGGGATCGCAGCAATGATGCACAGGATGATACCGATGATAAGTCTCCTGCTGTGAGTCTCGGCATAATCGCTCTTTAGTTCCTTAACATAGCCCCTGACACCATATAATGTTTCAATGCGGCAATTCTCCAGATAATCATACTGATTATAACGGATACCCATCATCACGAAGATCGCAACCGCAAAAGCCACCATCAGTAATAACACCGCAATGCCTAAAGATGTCGCCATCACTTCACTTATCTGAACACTATTTGACTGTGACAGCCCGATCATAAGCAACAAAGCTACCGGCGATAATATACAAAGCATGACACCAAACGAGATATAGGAAGCAGCCTTCTCATTAAACTTCAGAAAGGCATTGGCCTCTTCCATCGAGACGCTTCTTACTTCCTGATCATCATCGCTGTAATACTCTTCTTCATATGGAACTTCACTTTCAATTTCGTCTTTAAGAAGATAATCCGTGCTGACGCCAAAGATCTCCGATAGCTGAAGCAGCTTCTTCATATCGGGAACGGATTGGGCACTTTCCCACTTGGATACCGATTGTCTTGATACATCCAGCTTTTCCGCCAGTTCTTCCTGCGACCAGCCCATCCTCTTTCTGTTTTCAATTATTTTATCTGCCAAAATCATTTTTATGACCTCCCGGATGAGAATATGAATTCCTCATCTGAACTTATCATAGCTTTCAGTAACGTTGCATACCACCAAGCCGGCTTTGAAATTTGTCAACCGGCGGTTGCGGACACATATTTTCAACTTCAAAACAATTATATCAGCCCAAAAACTTTACAATGTTACTGTATATCGATTCCTTCTTTGACATAATATGTCTTTGTTCTAGTTCCGTTTTTAAATACGATGAAATGATCGTGAAATGTCAGCGAACAAAAAACATCATCTTTGAGATAATGAACGGAAATATAATCGCCATCAAAGACATCGGAAACATAGATCTCATAAACATCCAGATCTAACAGGGTATCGACGATCGTTTTTCTGTCCTGATCTTCCAATTCCGTATATGAGCCGAATGTTTCGTTTTTTAAAAAACTGTAAATAAAAGCCTTATTTCAAAGGTTTTTGCTCCTTTGGCGGAAACGGTGGAATAATAAAACAATTAACCGAATTTATCTGTGATATATATTCGCTTAGATAACGTATTATCTTAACTCTTTGCGTCCAGACCGCTGCATTTTAATGCATATCAGTGTATGTAAATTCGTCTGTTTTTTAATCGTTTCTCCAAGGATTTTCCACGGCAACATTATTCTGGATAAATAATACTTTATATAATTAGACGCTGGTTAGACGCTGGTCATTACTTAACATAATACTTACCGTCAATTGTGTTATTTCCTTTGAATTCTATCAATTCTTTTTTTGTTAATTTATCTATTGCGTTTTTAACCTCATTAGATTCAAGACCAGTTTTATATACTAAATCAGATCTGTTTATTCCGTTATTTTTGCAAATGGTATCATAAACGATTTTCTGTTTTCCTTTCAAATTATCAGAAATAATGTTTACAATGTCTGCATTATCAAATATGTTGTTCGGATGATAGTTCAAATTTGGTAAAACGAGTCTGAAATCATTATTATCCGATTCAAATATTGGTGTCCTTTTGTCGAGATTGTTTGGTGCATTGAGATAAGCATCCAAGATCTTTCCAAAGCCGCTTCCCTTTCTTTCCATATAGTGAAGTCTGGCAAAAACATCAGCTATAAGTGGATTTCTTCTTCTAGAAGGAACTTTTCTGAGGTCCAGTTTCTGAACAAAGCCTCCGCCATACATGCCGCCTAGTGAGTTGATCTCCAGACGATCATCAAACATAAACACGTGAATACAGCTTTGATATAGAACGTTATTCGCCAGCATAATATTAGTGCCAAGATTTGGCACTAATATTGGCACTAATAAAACGACCATATCCACGGAATTAAAAAACCGCCTGTTTATCGGCGATTTGAGTTTAGTTCTGGCGGAGACGGTGGGATTCGAACCCACGTGCCCTTGCGGACAACTCGATTTCGAGTCGAGCTCGTTATGACCACTTCGATACATCTCCGTGAGATACTCTTATATTATATATTGTTTTGTCTGTTTTAAATAAAGAAAATTCCGACATGATATAATCTTGAAATAGAGGTGAACTATGAAAAATATCAAGATCGAAGACTTACTGAAGTTTCGCTTTATCGAGAATCTTTCTTTTTCTCCGGATGAAAAAAAATATGCTTTCCAGATGGCCAGTATCGACAAGGAAAAAGACAGCTATTTCCGCACCGTCTATGTAAATAAGAAAGCCTATCCCAGCGATAAGAGCACATCCTTCATGGGCTGGTATGACGACAGGCAGCTGATCATCGCGGAAGAAAACAAAAACAAAAAAGCCGTCTTCAACAAGTACTCTCTACTGGACGTTGAAAGCGGTAAGAGAAAAGTGTTTCTGACGACAGCTTTAAACATCTCAAAATTCGAAGTACTTGATGCCAATACGCTGGTCCTTAGAGCCGGGATCGACGCCAATGATCCCGATCTGTACAAGGATTCCAAAGAGAAACTCGAAAAGAAGAAGACCGAGCTTAAGAAAGAAGCCGACTATGAAGTTCTCGACGAGATCCCTTACTGGTTCAACGGTGCCGGTTTCACCAACAAGAAAAGGCAGGCCCTGTTTGTCTGCACCTTGAAACCTTTCACGATGGAAAGGATCACCGATCCCTACTTCTCACCCGGACCGGTCAAAGTAAAAGATAAGAAGATCTATTTCTCAGGCAATTCATATAAAACCAAGAGACCTCTCTTCGACAAAGTCTATGTCTATGATATCGCTACAAAAACGACTGAAGCTCTCTATGACAAGGAAGACTTCAACATCAACGCCATCGAATTCCTCAACGATGAACTCTATATCGCCGGAACCGATGGCAAGCAATACGGTATCAATGAGACCTCCAAATTCTATATCCTGAAAGACAAGGAACTCAAACCATTAAAGTCACCCGATCGTTCCTTATACGATTCAGTCGCAACCGATGTCTTATTGGGCTCGGGCAAGGGAAGTGTCGTCAAAGACGATCAGCTCTTCACTTTAGCTTCCGAGAAGGATCACGTGGAGATCTGGCAGCTCGACAAGAATATTAAAATCAAGAAACTGCTTTCCATGCCGCTGATCAACTTCTTCGATGTCGGTAAAGACCGGATCATCTTCTCGGCCTGTGATGAAGACAAGCTGCAGGAACTCTATGAATACAGCTTCAAAAACAAGAAGATCAGACAGATATCTTCCTTCAATAAGAATGTCCTGAAAGACCGCTATGTCGCCAAACCGCAGGAACTCAAATACAAGTCCAACGGTGTCGAACTTAACGGCTGGGTCTTACTTCCCAAAGATTACGACAAGAAAAAGAAATATCCGGCTGTTTTGGATGTCCATGGCGGACCTAGAGCCATGTATACCAAAGCCTACTTCCATGAGATGCAGGTCTGGGCCAACCGGGGCTACTTCGTCATGTTTACCAACATCCACGGTTCCGATGGCCGCGGCGATGAATTTGCGGACATCAGAGGCAAGTACGGCTATGTCGATTTCGAAGATCTGATGAACTTTGTCGATGCGGTTTTAACCAAGTATCCGGCTATCGATAAAGACAGACTTTGCGAGACCGGGGGTTCCTATGGCGGTTTCATGACCAACTGGATCATCGGCCATACCGACCGTTTCTGCTGCACCGCTTCCCAGCGTTCCATCGCCAACTGGCCTGGTTTCACTTATCTCAGTGACATCGGCTTCTATTTCGCCACCGACCAGAACGGCATAAGCGATCCGATCAAAGACTACGACAAGCTCTGGGAACATTCACCTCTCAAGTATGTCGACAACGCCAAGACACCCACTCTATTCATCCATTCCGACCAGGACTACCGCTGTCCGCTGCCGGAAGGCATGCAGATGATGCAGGCCCTGTGTGAAAGAGGTGTCGAGACAAGACTGGTCTTATTCCATGGCGAAAATCACGAACTCTCCCGCAGCGGCAAACCCAGCCATAGGATACGCCGTTTAAAAGAAATCAGCGAGTGGTTCGACAAACATTGCTTCTAATGTTTTATAATTAAATCAACAAGGAGTGTGAATAATATAATGAACGAGAATACCAATAAGGTTCTGGACTGCATCGACCAGGATCCTGCCCTGCTGGAACAGCTGCTTAAAGCTGAACAGGCTCCCATGACCCGCGGTGGCCAGAGAGTCAATCCCTTACTCAATGTCCTTGACAGCAACATCAGCCAGGAAGAAACGGCTGCCGTCAACAAGGAACTCGCCGAGAACCCGGTCGTCCAGCTGTATTCCGCAGCTGCCGGTTCCATCGACGCCAAAGATCTGTTAAATGCCGTAGGCGGAACCAGAGGTCTGGCCGGCAACAACAACGCCGCCGTAAGAGCATTATTCGATGGCAAGCTTGACATCAAAGACATCATGGTCATCATCATCCTGCTCAAGCTGCTCAAGAGAAAGAATTCCAACACCTATTCCAATTCGGCTATCGGCCTTCTTGGAACCCTGCTTGGCTTGAACAACACGCAGCAAAGCACCGGGGGACTGTTCTCCTCATTACTCGGTGGCAGCAGCTACAGCCAGCCCAACAACCTGTTTGGCAGCTTATTCGGCACCAACAGCGGCTACAACACCTACTACAACAGCAACAACAACTCCGGCTTAGGTTCCTTCTTAGGCCTGACCGGCAACAGCAATTCCAACAACAGCTCATTGCAGAGCCTGTTGAACTTCGTAAACGGCAACTACAACAACAATTCACAGTACTCGCTGCTTTACAACATCCTGTCTTCGGCAGCTTCTTCGATCGTTTCCGACAGCGGCAACGTCTCGGCATCCGGACTCTTCTCCGTCCTCAATCAGCTGCTGCAGAGCTAAGCTTATCATGCAACAGTGGGCCTGAATTTCAGGCCCACTGTTTTATTTTGGTTTTAATTTTTGTTTAGAACTTTACTTCTCTGGGTGCTTCCGTAAACGAAGAGAAAACGGCTGTCGCATCTTCAAAATACAGCACGATCGTATTGTCGTCGTTTTCATCGTACATGCCTCTTAAAGACGGATTCTTATCTAGCATATCCTTCTTGGCATCAACTCGATCATCCGGGATCAGCTTGCCCGAAATGCGTAACCACTTGCCATCCTTGAAGCAGCAGATCTCCGCTTTAGGATTCTCCAGCAGCTGCTTATAGCAGTCTTTCTTTTTGCCGGTCTGGATATAGAGTTTACCTTCAAAGATCTCCGCCGTACCGAAAGGTCTGACTCTTGGCTGGTCGCCTTCAACGGTTGCCAGATAATATACGCCACACTGCTTTAAAAATTCCCATACTTCATTCATGATATTATCCTTCTCGTATATTAGTGGTGAAAGTATAGTTCACCACTATTTCTTTCTAGACAGGCTTTATACGGTCTGTCGGCGTATTGAGTCCTTTGGTTATAATTCTGTTGAATGACAGGATACGTAGATCGGTGCTTTATCCTCCTGCAG
>JAFRIG010000048.1 GCA_017432895.1 Erysipelotrichaceae bacterium
ATACTTTATTAGTTGAGGACATATGTGCTTTCTCCTTATAGCTTTGAACACTAATAAGTCTAAAGCATAATATGTCCTTTTATCTACAGATATAGTTCATCAAAGAAACGGATATTTACCCACTTTGATGTTAGAAGAATCATAATTTCTCGATTTTAAGTATAAACAAAAACTTTCGGAATTTCAAAAAAAGCGATTGATTTATGTATAGGGTTTTGTTACTCTAGAAAAAATGGGTTTTGATTCCGGAGGGAAAACAGGCCCCTGATGAAGGCAAAGCATATCCTCCGGACAGGAGGATTTTCTTTAGGATCCATGCCCATTATGAAAGGGGAGAAAACTATGTCTGTTAAAAACCAAAAGATCGGTTACCTGCCTGATGAAGTACCTTCCTTCGGAAAGCTCTTGCTTTACGCACTTCAGCAAGTGATCGTCATGTTCCCAGCCACTATTACCGTCGCCTTGATCACAGGGTTCCAGGTCTCTACCACGATTTTCGCATCCGGACTTGCCACTCTGTGTTTTATTTTGATCACTAAGCGCCGGATCCCGTTATACTACGGTTCATCCTTCGCTTATCTCTCAGCCGTCAGTGCTATGGCTATGGCTGAAGGTTCAGCCGACCAGATCGCCTCCTGGCAGGCTACCGGCATCCTGCCGGCGGAACTGATCTCCAAAGCTCAGTTCGGTATCATTATGTCGGGTTTCGTCTCGATCGCAGCCGGCCTGATCGTCAAGAAGTTCGGTGCGGAAAAAGTTGAGAAATTCTTACCGGCTTCCATTACCGGTTCCGTCTCAATGGTCATCGGTCTGACTTTAGCCGGTAACGCCATGTCCGATTTCTTAGGCATTGGCGGAAACATCAACGGTCTCGATGTGACCCAGGGCAGCCCGGTCGCTACCGCCTGGCTGATCGTCGGTCTGATCACCTTCTTATCGACCTGTATCTATTCCCGTTACCTGAAAGGTCTGCTGTCACAGCTCCCGCTGCTCTTAGGTGTCTTGACGGGTTGCGTTGTCGCAGCGTTCTTCAATTTCGCGATGGGCATCAACCTGTTCAGAGCTGTTCCGGCTGAAGCCTTGGCTGCTTCATCCTTCAAACTGGGTGATGGTTCCTTCTTTGCCTTACCGGCCTTCACATTCCCTAAGTTCTCCTGGCAGGCTTTGATTGGTATCATGCCGATCGCCATTGCCACGATCCCGGAATCGACGGCCCACATCTATCAGCTGGACATCTATGTCAATGACGTAGCCAGAGAAAAAGGTAAAGGTCACTACGATCTGATCAGCCTCTTAGGTGACAACCTGGTCGGTGATGGTCTGTGCGATATGGTCTCCGGTTTTGTCGGCGGCCCCGCCGGCACCAACTACGGTGAAAACATCTCCACGATGGCGATCACCAGAGTCTTCTCGGTACCGGTACTGGTCGCAGCTTCGATCATCGCCATGATCGTATCCTGCTTCACACCGCTGATCCAGATCATCTACGGTATTCCTCTGGCTGTCATCGGTGGAATCGAGGTGTATTGCTTCGGTGCGATCGCCGCACAGGGTATCGCGATCCTGATCGATAAAGGCGTTTCAATGTTCGATTCCAAGAACATCGCCGTCATCGCCTTAGTCTGCATCATCGGCCTGGGTGGCCAGTATGCCTTCGGCGGAACGATCCCGTTCTTCTCTGCCAACATTCCGTGCGTGGCCGGTGCCGCGATCTCAGGTATCATCCTGAATCTGCTGCTGACATTCGGTGATAAAGCACAGGCTTAATAAGATATAATATTGATAATAAACGCTATGTTCATGAAATGGGTTGATTGAAATCATTTTCATTGATGTCATACCTTGTTGAACTTTATATTCTGAGCGATTAGCCGGATATGAATCTAGTGTTGTCGATATAGCAAATTGAAATAGATATCCATATTTCAAGAAATGATAAGAGTTTTCATAAAATGTTCA
>JAFRIG010000049.1 GCA_017432895.1 Erysipelotrichaceae bacterium
AAGCCACCTGGACACTGTTTCAGTCTAGGTACATCCTTTAAAACTTTTGAGTTCCAAAAGATGTTTTCATAGTGCGCATTTTTCAAAGAACGTTGTTTTTTATAATAAGTCAATTACTTGACATATTACCTAAAGGCTTCCGGAAAAACGTATTGTCCGAAATATATTTCAAATATAATGCCGACGTACAATATGCACCATTCTATCATCTGGGTATCAGTGATTTCAGGCAACTTTATTACCTGACCTCTGATTATTCGGTCTTACGCCTGGATAAGGATCTTAAGGCAAGCGTGATCGGCGAAGATGTCTACGAGTACTGTCTGAGTTCCGATGGCAAGACTCTGATCTGGACCGACGGCCTTGCCGCCTACAAGTATGACGGAAAAAAGTCCGACTTCTATATCGGCGAATATGGCATCTATCGGCTTTACGCATATGACAGCGTCAATAAAGGTCTTTATTATACGACCGGCGATTACAATCTGGCCTATAGCGATGGAAAAACCGTTACGATCCTGGAAGATTGTAACCCGGAACCCGCTCTGTATGCCTGCTGCGCAGATGGGTACTTCTATTTTAAGGATGGCGATATACTCTATGCCGCATACAAAGGAACGGATGTGACTGAGCTCGGTGAGACCTACTATTCCGGCTCTTCAACACGGGGAGCGGATTTCTTCGCGGAAGATGGTGTTGGGTTCGAGGCACCAGGCGGAGACTACTACTTCGCCAGAAACGGCAAGGCCACTAAACTCGAGGCAGGAGAAGACGAAACTATTACCTAGGAAATATATAGCTCGCCAATTGTGAAGCTTGCTGTATTTATGAAAAGATTTTGTGATAGTATTGATATGTAAAAGTTAAGGAGCAGTAACCGAAAACAAGCTCACAGAGAGATAAGGGCAGGTGAAACTTATCAGCGGAAGTTCGGTGAATCCGCCTTATGTGATGTCCCAATCAGACACGTATTCCTGCGTTAAAGGAGAGAGCGATAAATAAAGGTGGTACCGCGCAGCAGCGCCCTTATATCACCTTTTTATTTTTCGAAAAGGAGAAGAAGATGATCGATATTAAATTAATCAGAGAGAATCCGGAACTGGTCAAAGAAAACATCAGGAAGAAATTTCAGGATGAAAAGCTGGTCCTGGTTGATGAAGTAAAAGCACTGGATGAGGAGTACCGCGCCTTACGTACCAAAGCCGACGAACTGCGAGCACAAAGAAATGTAGCTTCCAAGCAGATCGGTGCTCTCATGTCCCAGGGCAAGAGGGAAGAGGTGGAAGAAGCTAAAGCCGCCGTCAAACAGATCGGTGAACAGATTCAAGAGTGTGAACTGAAGGAACCTGAACTGGAAGCTCAGATCAGAGAAAGAATGCTGGTGATACCCAACATCATCGACGCTTCCGTTCCGATCGGCAAGGACGATTCGGAAAACGTCGAGATCGAACAATTCGGCACCAAACGCAGTTTTGACTATGAGATCCCATATCACACCGACATCATGGAAAGTTTTGATGGTATCGACCTCGATTCCGCCCGCAAGACTTCCGGCAACGGCTTCTACTATTTGACCGGCGACATCGCCAGACTGCATTCCGCGATCCTGGCTTATGCCCGCGACTACATGGTCAACAAAGGCTTCACATATTGCGTTCCGCCTTTCATGATCAGATCGGAAGTCGTCACCGGTGTCATGTCTTTCAAAGAGATGGAAAACATGATGTACAAGATCGAAGGGGAAGATCTCTATCTGATCGGTACCTCCGAGCACTCCATGATCGGCCGTTTCATCGACACAATCAACGATGAAAGCAAGCTGCCGATGACCTTAACTTCATATTCACCTTGTTTCCGTAAGGAAGTTGGAGCTCACGGCATTGAAGAAAGAGGCGTCTACCGTATCCACCAGTTTGAAAAACAGGAGATGATCGTCATCTGCAAACCGGAAGAATCCATGGACTGGTACAACAAGATGTGGCGTTTCTCCGTCGATCTCTTCCTTTCCCTGAATATTCCGGTCAGAACATTGGAGTGCTGCTCAGGCGACCTTGCCGACCTGAAAGTCAAATCCTGCGATGTTGAAGCCTGGTCTCCAAGACAGCAGAAGTACTTTGAGGTCTGTTCCTGCTCGAATTTGGGCGAGGCACAGTCCAGAAGGTTGAAGATCCGTGTCAAGGGTGAAAACGGCAACTATCTGCCGCACACTTTGAATAACACGGTCGTTGCGCCACCACGCATGCTGATAGCGTTCCTGGAGAACAACTACAACGAAGACGGTTCAGTCGATATCCCGGAAGCTTTGCAGCCATACCTGGGTGGTCAGAAGAAGATCGTCAGGAAATAGTATTTAGGAATGTTTCACGTGAAACATTCCTTTTAAACAGAAACAAATAAACAATAATGTTTCACGTGAAACAATTAAAGGAAGAATTATGAAAGCTGTATTGTTTGATTATAACGGAACGCTATTTCAGGACGACGATCTCAACGCTGAGGCCTGGATCGCCACGGTTGACGAACTTTCACAAGGCAAGATCGACGGCAAGAAGTTCTACAACGAATTCATCGGTACCAGGAACTATCCGTTTGTTGAAGAAGTCTTTAGACAGTTGGGGTTACCTCTGGAAGAAGAAAAGATCATGTACTGGGCTTTAAGAAAAGAGACCGAATACTACCAGAAACTATGCAAAACGAGTGGGAGAAACAAGCTGACACCCGGTGCGGAAGAGCTGCTGGATTATCTGAAAGAAAAACAGATCCCCATCAACATGTGTACCGCCTCCTTGTTAACAAACGTCAATTTCTATTTTGAAAACACGCCGATCGGTCGCTGGTTTGACAGAGACCTGGTCGTTTATGATGATGAGATCTGTATCGATAAGAAGGATATGTATCTGAAAGGCGCAGCCAGACTGGGGGTCGAAGCGAAAGACTGTATAATATTCGATGATTCACCCGCTTCAATCAGAAAAGCCGCTGAAGCCGGCTGTGAAAACCTGATAATTATTAAAAAGGACAACAATCCCGACATCCCCCAGATCAGACAGCGGATCGAAGATTTCACCGAGCTTGACTACAGCCTCTTGGATCTATAGGGCGATTGAAAGAAAAGACTTTATAAGCTAAAATATAAATGGTACAACAAATCGTGTTACTAACTTGGTCAGGTGCGGAAGCAAGCAGCCATACGAACCTCCGTTTGTGTGTACCATTTTTATTATGAAAAACGAGTTCATGGCTCAAGCTTACAAAGAAGCCAAAAAGGCGTTCAAAGAAGATGAGGCCCCGATCGGCTGCGTGATCGTCAAAGACGGTACGATCATCGCCAGGGCCCACAATCGAAAGGTACACAAAAACTGTGCTGTCTTTCATGCGGAGATCGAAGCCATCCAAAAAGCCTGCCGCAAGCTGGATAACTGGAATCTGAAAGGCTGCGAATTGTATGTGACCCTGGAGCCCTGTATGATGTGCACCGGCGCCATCGTCAATTCAAGACTCGACAAGATATATTACGGATGTAAAGATCCCAAGGGTGGAGCCCTGGTGTCCAACATTAAATTCAAAAGGATCAAAAACCTGAACCACTATCCCGAGATCAAAGGCGGGATCATGGAAGAAGAATGTTCTAAGATCCTGAAAGATTTCTTCAAAGCCAAGCGCTGATATCACCAAGGTAATAATTAGATATTTACGAGGACCCAAAAAAAGATAACGGGTCCTTTTAAGCAGCCTCAGCAAACCTATAAGCAATGGTTTATAATAGATGTATGGCATACCAGGTACTTTACAGAACATACAGACCCGCAAAATTTGCAGAAGTCGTCGGCCAGGACTACATCGTCAAGACGCTGGTCAACGCGATCAAAAACAATAAAATAGCTCACGCCTATCTTTTTGCCGGACCAAGGGGTACCGGCAAGACGTCGGTCGCCAAACTTTTCGCCAAGGCGATCAACTGCCAGGATTTTAAGGATGAAGCCTGCGACAGCTGCGCCAACTGCAAAGCCTACCTGGAAGGTACTCATCCGGATATCATCGAACTCGATGCCGCCAGCAACAACGGCGTCGACGACATCAGAGAGATCATCGAACAGGTACCTTATGCGCCGCTTTTAGGCAAATATAAAGTCTATATCATCGATGAGGTCCACATGCTGACGACACCGGCTTTCAATGCTTTATTGAAAACTTTGGAAGAACCGCCGGCTCATGTCATCTTCATCCTGGCGACCACCGATCCGCAAAAGGTCATTCCGACCGTCCTTTCACGCTGTCAGCGCTATAACTTCTCTAAAATAAGTATCTATGAGATCAAGAAGCGGACAATGGAGATCCTTAAAAAAGAGGGGATCCCGTTTGATGAAAAAGCCGTCGAAGAATTATCAAGAATGGCGGAAGGCGGCATGCGTGATGCGCTGTCGTTGCTGGAACAGTGCCTGTCCTATAATCCCAACGAATTAAAACTGGAAGATGTTGAGCATATCTTTGGTCTGACTTCAGTCGCTGAGGAAGTCGAATTATATAACGGCGTTCACAGCAAGAAGATCAGTGAAGTTGTTGAAAAGATCAGAACGATGTACGCTGCCGGCAGCGACACCAAACGCCTGGCGATCGATCTGTTAGAGATCGTCAAAGACGCACTGATTTATTCCGATCAGGGCAAGGAAAGACTTTTAAACAGGATCACGCCTTTAGAAGCTCAGGGAATACTCAATCGTGTATCGAGGAAGACCTTATTCAACGATGCAGCGGAATTGGAGAATTTAATTTCCCGGGAAAGACAAAGCCAGAACTTCCTGGTCTACCTGGAGCTGTGTCTGATCAAGATGGCCGGGGACTTCGAAAAAGAAAGTGTCCAGCCGATAGCTAAGACAGCCGAAATAAAGGAAGAAGAAGTCGAAGAAGAGGCACCGGTCGAAGTCAAGGAAGAGGATTTTGATCCCAAGATCTCGATCGTCGAACCGGACAGGGAATTCCTGCTTTCGATCCTGCTTGATGCCAATAAGGATCTGAAGATCTCGGACCAGATCATCTACAACAAGCTCGACCTTTATGCCTATGATCCGGAGAAACGCAAGTTCTATCAGCTTTTAGTCGGAACGGAACTTTTCGCTTCCAACAAGGACGCCATCATCGTCTGCGGATCCAAGAGCCAGGCCGACAACATCAATACCAGATCGATGAACGAAGAACTTTATCGTTTCATCAACAAAGAGTTCGGCATCGACAAGATGGTCTACGCTATCGACCAGGTCGGCAAGAGCGAACTCATCAACATGTACAAACGCACACCCGCAGACCAGCGCAACAGGCCGGTCTTCGTGGAAAAATATAAGATCGAAGAAAAGAAAGAACCGACGCCGGAAGAGAAGCTGCGCGATCTTTTCGGTGACGTTGTGAAAGTAGAGGAATGATATGGATATAAACAAACTGATGCAGCAGGCACAAGCCATGCAGAAACAACTGGAAGAAGCGATCGACAAGATCAATAAGATGGAATTTGAAGGCTCCGCCTCAAACGGTCTGGTCAAGGTCACGGTCAACGGAGAAAACAAAGTTCTGTCCGTTTCAATCGACCCCCAGATCCTTAACCCGGAAGATAAAGAGATGATCGAAGATCTGGTGATGATAGCCGCCAATGACGCCATGGCCAAGGCTGATGAAGCCAAGAAGTCGACCTTAGGAGCGATGCCGGGGGCTAAAGGACTTCTGAACCTCTAAGATGTATCCGCAGCGATTCGAAGATCTGATCAGCGTGCTGGAAAAGCTGCCCGGTGTCGGAAACAAGACCGCCCAGCGCTATGCCTTTACGCTGTTGGAAAAAAACGAAGAAGAAATACAAAGAGCTATCGAAGCTCTTGAAGGTCTCAAAGAGATCAGAAAATGCCGCATCTGCGGTTTTTTGAGCGATGAGGACGAGTGCCCCTTCTGCAAGGATGACACCCGCAACAAAGCGACAATCATGGTGGTGGCCTATCCTCAGGATGCCGCCGCGATCGAAAAGACCGGTTCCTACAAAGGAAGCTACCACGTTTTGGGTGGGCTGATATCTTCTTCCAAAGGGATCTATCCCGAAGATATCGGCATCGACAAACTTTTGAACCGGATCGACGATTCGATCAAAGAAGTCATCGTCGCCACCTCGCCGACGATGGATGGCGAGATGACAGCTCTATATCTGGACAAGGTTTTAAAAGATAAAAATGTTTTAGTCACCAGACTGGCCCACGGTCTACCGATGGGGGCCTCTTTGGATTATGCCGATGATCTGACTTTGATCAAGGCTTTGGACAACCGCAGAAAGATCGAAAGTGAATAAAAAGATACTGACTGTCTATGACGACAACGACCCCCTGAACAACGTCATCAGCGCCTTGACCTTAAAAGCTGATGAGATCTTTTTCGTGTATCACCACGAAGTTAATAAAAAGAATTTTGAAAACATCGACAAGGTTTTAAAGAAGTATCTGGAGATCAAAACCACGTATATCATGCTGGAGGACGACAAAAAGCAGTTAAGCGAGATCTTTCAACAAAACAAGGACCTCATCGTCGATGTTGGTGGCGCCAAGTATCTTTCGCTGGTACTCTTTGAAATGGTGAAGGATACCGACAACAAGATCATTTATTACGATGACGACGAGAACTGTATCAAGGATTACCGCAGTCACACGATACTTTATGAGAATGTCTTTAAGCTGCAGATCGAAGACGTCTTGTGTCTAAGAGGCGGTGAGATCAAGGAGTACATGCATCGCAGCGTTAACGACAAACAGGCCAAAGATGCGATCGTAAGCCTGGTTGAAAACAACATGGAAAACTACGGCGCCTTCATCCGTTATATAACCAAACTCAATTCGATCATTTCTTCCGCTCATTATCTCGGCGCCAACACCTATCAGCTGGAAGAAAATCAGCGTCTTGATTTAATAAGTGATGCGGTCTATGACCGGATCAGTGAATTGTTTACGATCAAGGAAGGCAAACTGAAATTCACCAGCAAGAAATTAAAAGAGATGACCGCAGTAGCCGGTGCCTTTCTGGAAAATTATCTGTATATCAAACTGAGCGAATCAGGCAAATTCGACGACATCAAGATGAGTGCCGTGATCGATTTCGCCGAAGAAAAATACATCTATCCCGTCCGCTGTGAGATCGACTGTCTGATCATCAAAGACAACAAACTGCTGTTTGTCTCCTGCAAGTCGACCAAGGCCGACGCTTCGACATTAAATGAAATATATGTTCACAACCACCGCTTCGGCAACGTTCTTTCGATGCCGGTACTCTGTGTTTGTGAAGACCTTGACCGCAAGTACCCGAGCACCTATGCCAAAGGCGAAGAGCTGGGTATCTATCTGGTCGACCGATCGTCTTTTATGAACGGCGAGATCAGCGAAGTGTTTGCTTCCATTTTAGATGGAACTTATGTTTATGATCTGATCAGCTGATGGTTTATAATTAAAGTGTAAAATGTCTGCGATAGCTTACATAACAGATTCAAAAATGCTGGAGCTGCATCGCCTGAACAATCACAAAACCATAAACTTCTGGCGTCCCTCCGGCAACATCAACTTTACGGACTTCCGTGAAGGTGACCTGCTTTTCTTTTTGTCCAAAGACAAGGAACATCGCAAACAAAGAGAAAAGGGTATCGTCGGTTTCGGACGTCTGGTCAGCTTTTCGATCGCATCGATCAAGACGATGTGGAAACGCTACGGTATCTACAACGGCTACAACAGCCTCGAAGAATTCAAGGAAGCGATCTTAAAAGTTAGCAAAGACAAAAAACTGCCAAGCAAGATCTCCGGCTTCTATCTGGAAGACGTGACCTTCTTTCAGCCGATCTATTTGAGCGAATGCGGCATGAAGATCTCCAACAACGTTGAAGCCTACATCTACCTAAAACCGGCAGAGGTCGTTCTCAGACTTCTGGAACTGGCCAAAAACTCCGGCGATATCTGGACGGGCTTAGACAATGCCGAGCCGATCGATAAAGCCAGGCTGCTGTATTCGCTGGCAGCCGCCCACGAAAAGATCGGCGAAATAAGTGACGACGAAAAACAGTTAAAGAAAGCCACCAAAGCCCTTAAAGCCTTCAAAGAAGAACACCGGGGCTACGACTTCATCAGAGACTCCCGCAGCGAACTGTATAAGACGGGTTACAAGAGTCTGGACATCGTGTTATATCACGACAAAAACAGCGACCCGAGACTGCTGATAGGACAGGCTCAGCTGTATCGCTATCACTTAAGCAATTATTATGGATATGATCTGTCTTTGCGTTTTATGTGTAACGACAGAGATGAAGAAACGGAACATTACATGAACGCTCTGTTATGAGCGTTTTAAATTACCTGGGGAATATATTAAGGCATAAGAAAACCATCCTTGCGGATGGCAATCTTTTTCTTAGTCGTCAGTTGCGACGCCTGTGATGTTGTCTCTGCTGGCGCAGGTCTTGCACAGTCTGACACGGTTGGCAGCGATCGCTTCTTCGACCGTACCGTAAGTCAATGTTTCAGACTGGTTGAGATGTGAACAGTCATCATGAGTGTGGTAGACTTTACCAAACGTCGTCCAGTAGACCGTCTCAGCACCTAAAGCATCGACTGCTGCAGCCTTCTGTTCAGATGAGACCGGGTTGAAGTCGTAAGATGCGACACCGCCGATCAACAGACAGATGACAGCTGCGACCGTGGCGATCGTCTTGGTCTTCTTGTCGGCATCCTTGTTGGTAAGGACAAGGATGATGAACGGGAAGAAACAGATCGCGCAGGCGATCAGTCCCATGTTGTTCCACAGCCAGAATTTGAGCTGATTCTCTTCGGAAACCGGATCGATGTGATTGGCCTTCTTCCACAGCTGAGCACCGGCTATAACGGCCGCCAGGTCCAGGACCAGGAACATGATCAGCTGGTAGAGCTGAGGCATGAACTTGAGATCGATCTTGCCCAAGAAGACAAATAGCGCACAAACTTCAAAAGCTAAAGCTACGACCCATAAGACGACAGCGCCGATACGAAGACCGGAAGCGTTGCCTACCGGCTCAGCCTCTTTAACTTTGCGGGTAGCTGAATGTGTCTGCTTTACCGCTTCTTCGCTTTCTTTACTGGCAGCGACATACTTCTTTTCTTTCTTTTCTGCCATAAACAAATCCTCCTTAAATATTACTTACTATTATATGCCATTTACTCCTTATAGAAAACCGGAGTGTGAGCAGGAGTGTTCCAGAGTCTTTCGATCTCATCATCCCACTTGGCCAGATTCATCTGGAATCCGCCAGCTTCCTGAACAGTCAGGATCTCACCGACCATGTTGGCGACGACCTTGACACCTCTTTCTTCCAGATAAGCGACAGTGTCCTTGAACAGGATAAGCATCTCCATCATCGTCGTAGCGCCGCAGCCGTTGATCATCACGAAAGCCTTGTCGCCTTCCTTTAAACCGATGGCATCGGAAAGCAACGGAGCGATCTCAGCCACTGTATCTTTGGCTGACATTAACGGCACCCTGGTACCTCCGCCTTCACCATGCTGGCCGGCACCGATCTCCATCTGATCGGTATCCTGCAGATCACCGAAACTCATACCGTTTTGCGGATGGGTGGCATCGGTGACCTTGACTGTGATCGAAGCCATGTTGGCGGCATATCTTTCACAGATCTCAGCTACTTCATCAAGGCTCTTGCCTTCTCTGGCGGCCGCCCCGGCGATATGATACATCGCTACGGCACCGGCCAGACCACGCTTGTTATCTTCGCCGTTGGGATCGTATTTGATTTCTTCACCGGTGCAGACCTGGCGGACGTTCATGCCGGCCTTGGTGGCCAGCCTCATCGCCTGTTTGCCGGCCAACTGGTCACCGGCATAGTTGAGCGTCAGTAACAAAACGCCATGACCTTTATCCGCTCTTTGCATTGCCTCAAAGACCAGCTGTCCGTTAGGAGCGGCAAAGATATCGCCGTCGACCTGAATGTCCAGCATGCCTTTTCCGACATAGCCCTTCTGCGCCGGTTCGTGGCCCGAACCGCCATAGGTGACGACCGTTACCCGATCGGCATTTTCCAGATCTTTGGAAATGATCATGTGTCCATCGACGATGACCGTATCGGAAAACGCCAGACCTAAACCTTCAAGTTCCTCATCCGTTACGGTCTGAGGATCGTTGATAAACTTCTTCATCATAGTATTGTTCCTCCTGTATCATTCCTTCTCAGCCAGGCCCTTAAAGAAGCAGGCCATCGACAGGGCACCGGCATCGACCGTACCCAAAGTCTTCTCGCCATAACTCTTGGCTCTGCCGTATCTGGCTGTAAATTCCTTAGTCGCTTCTGCACCATCCATTGCGGCTTTTGCCGCATCAGTAAACACAGATCCTTCATCCTCGGCTTCTTTCATCGCATCGATCGCCGGTTTTAAGGCATCCATGATCGTCTTGTCTCCGACCTTGGCACCGGACATGAAATCGAATTCCTCGAAGCCGTTGGCGAAGATCTCTTTAAGTTTCTCAAGATCCGCTTCATCGGATTCGGGTGCCACATCAGCCATGCCCTGTAACAGCGACGACCAAAGGGGAATGGCACTGCCGCCGTTTAAGACGCCGACCTTTTCGGCTACCTTATCGAGCAGATCCTTAAAGGAATCGCCAGCCTCGTTAACGGCTTCCTGTATTGCCTGGGCA
The DNA here is from genome assembly GCA_017432895.1 of Erysipelotrichaceae bacterium. Classification (GTDB taxonomy): domain Bacteria; phylum Bacillota_I; class Bacilli_A; order Erysipelotrichales; family Erysipelotrichaceae; genus Colivicinus. Next base: position 10,687 of record JAFRIG010000049.1, read on the forward strand.
ACTTTATGCATCGTCAATCCGTGATCGGCATCGCCGAACTTCGAGTCGATCTGCGTCAGGGTCTCCTCGTTGGCCAGGATCTGCTTACAGGCGTTGTTAAGTCTTGTCTTGAATTCTTCAGTTTTCATGTTCACCTCTTTGTCAGGGACCTTGCAGATAAAAAGAAAGTCCCGGGTCTTGATTGTCTGATTTGTCTATCTATATTTATTATATATCTTTGCAAAATCAGCGTATCGAAAATGAAAGCGCTTAAAAAAACAAGACCCTTCGTCTTGCCTTCCATACCCGTAAAAATAGGGGATAATTTTTCATGTTAAACAAGCGTTAATACCAATAGTAACTGCACCATCCTATAATTCAGTCTGGAGGTGGTTTTTATGAATGAAATCAAGATTGGACAGTTCATCCGAAAACTCAGGACAGAAAAAGGCATGACACAGCAGCAGCTGGCAGACAGCCTTCATGTTTCGGTGCCGGCCGTATCAAAATGGGAAAACGGTAAGGGGCTTCCTGATGTTTCCCTGTTCGAGCCTCTCAGTGAGGTTCTCGGTGTTTCAATCTCAGATCTTTTTGTCGGAGAACTGGCGGCAGAATCCAATGATGAACCAGTTAAGGAAGCCATAAATCTCTCACAAAGGCAAAGCAGACGCCGTTTCAGAATGATACAGATAGTGGCAGCAATACTGGCAGCTGCACTTCTGATAGCTGGTCTTCTTCTATATGAATCATTCATGAGGGAAGACAGAACACATTTCGGACAAATAATCAATCTGCATATAAAAAAAGCTGAAATAGCTGTTGAAGTTTCATGTGAAGGATATTCAGCATCCATGAAAAAAGTCAGCCTGCGTCAGGAAGGAAGCACGATTCTGATCTCTACCAGCATGCTGTATAATTCTCTTGTCAATAGTTCGCAGAAGGCTGATGCCAGCATTTCTCCCAAGGGAGAATATGACACGATTGCTCTTGAAGATGGAACTGTGATATGGAAAAACGGAACTGTTATCGAAGCCCAGGCCAGAGTAATTAAGCATTATCTGAACAAAGAGAAATATCTGCAGGACAGCAGTGAACTGACAGGACTGCTCAGTTCTCTGAGATCAGATGAAATGATCCCGGAAAATGAGAGAAGCAAGATACTGATCGACAGCTCCAGACCCATCTGGAAAAACGGCAACAGTGAGATTGAAGAAGAAATGTACTTCACACTTGATGAAGGAAACGAAGATCAACTGAAACAATACTGCACCGCTGTCTTTGCGATCATAAGTCCGCTGGAGAAAATGAAAGTCAGATCCGGCGATTATATCTTCACTTTTACACGTCAGCAGGCGGAGAAATACCTCAATGAAAGCCTCAGCAGCTTCAAAGCTGATGAACTGAGTATTCAGAAACTGATTGAGAGGCTGTCTCTGTACAACAGCATTGAAAC
>JAFRIG010000050.1 GCA_017432895.1 Erysipelotrichaceae bacterium
AGAAAATCATCTTTTCGATGTTTGATATCAGTGAAACAAAGATCAAAAAGCTCGCACAGGAACTATGCGAGCAGTACAGCAGCAAACAGAAAGAACAGCAATAATCAGTGACTTTTAGTCACAAAGGGGAAAAAGTTAAGATAAAAACAACCGTTCAATCCTTTAAAATATCGCTATTTAAAGGCTTTGAACGGTTGTCTTATGTGTTTTCTTTGGTTTGAGTGTCAAATTAGGAGGAAGTTAACACTGACTCTTAATCAGTCTTCAAAAGCGCCTATAAATAATTGATTATTTGAACTATCCCCTGCTGACTCTTAATCAGAGGGTTATAGGGTGAAGCCTTGGAGAATCATTATTGATCTCACAAGATCCGCAAGGATCTTTTTTGATCTATTGAATATAATTCCTAACACATCGAACCGTTATTTAAAATAGAATATAATAAACCTTCGTTTCAGTTTTCCATCCAGGTATCAAAATAGATCCTGGCACCCTCTTTAGGGTCCAGATCAAACCCGGTGTTCTCGATCATGTAACCGATCAGCTGTAGCGGGATCGCAGGATTCTTCAGTCTGAGTTCTTTCTTTCGTGAACGTGCCATCTCGGCGATGATAGCCCGCAGATCTTCCCCGCTATACTTTTCGCGGTAGAGTCTCATGTCTTTCTTCCTCCGGCGCAAACAACAGGCATTATGTGCCCATCTCAGAAACATGGATATGCCTATGGTCAAAGGCAGGATCACCAGTATCGATACCCAGGCCGGAACACGCGTAACAAAACCGTAGAAATCGTCCCAGCCGCCGTTTTCTTCGCCGATGACGACCACCATGATCACATAAACGATCGCATATATCAGAACCGGAATCAGACCCATTTGAGCTTCCCAGGGGCGGATCATATGACTGCTGATGAAGAAACAGAAGGTGATGATGGACAGGATCGGACAGACACCATGCAGGAAGAAACGTGAACCGGTGAAGATAAGACGAAAACCTTTGACCGGAGACAGAATGAAAAGCGAAACCAGGAAGGTCAGTGCGACTGCCGTGACGGTAATATGCATGAGTACGACGACCCAGTCCGGCAGATGATAGTTGCCTGTGCGCAGACCGTCTATTGTATAAGGAATACAGAACATCATGGACAGTCCTGCCAGGATGTTGGAGTTGACCGTAAACATGCAGAAGGTCTGAATTCCCATATGATCGAAATTCTCGTCATGCAAGGTTACCAGATTCATGGTAACACCGATGATGACACAGACCGCTACGATAGTCGCACCGACCAGTGCGCAAAGACACTGTTTTCGATTGCTGCTGATTACCGGATCTTTCATGTTTTCCCTCCTTTCGCAGTCATGATATGTCCATAAATCGCCGTTGCACAAGCAATGCGGATTAACAGCACCGCAACGAAGGAAAAACCCATACGGCAGCGCTGATCTGTAAATGTTTTTTACCGTTTGGCCCTTACCACTCTTCCAGTTTTTTCTGATAATCGATCTTGCGGCCGACTTTTCTGTAGATATAGATGAGCACCAGGATCTCAATTACCAGCTGCACGGCATAGGCAATGGTCGTACCGGAATCGCCGGTTGTATATGTCGCTTCGTTGGTCTGCCCCCGAAACAGGAACAGCTTATCGATAAAATCGGGAATGAAGTCGTTTAAACCATGGACGAAGCCCAGAGCAAACAGGTTGCGGGTCTTCCAGTACAGGATCATGAAAGCCGCACCGTATAGAGCCGTATTGGCGATCTTCAAAAAGAACTGTAAAGTCTGCTGCAGATCGGAGAAATCGGCACTGACCACATGGACATAGCCAAACACCAGACCGGAAACGATCGCTGTCAACAGGAAAGGATGTTTACTCTTCTTAAAAGCCGGCAGCAAGGCATCGCAGGCACAGGCTCTGAAACACCCTTCTTCATAAATGCCGACAAAGAAAAAGGAAGCAGCCGAAAGGGCGATATCTTTGATCCAGTTGGGATTAAGGGGCGGTCTGTCAAATACGAAACTTAATACCCCCATTAAAGCGAAGATGATGGAAACGATCAGCGTCGGGAACAGTTTCCTGATCGTATAGCCCGTTTTATTGAACATAAAACTGAAAGTCTTTTTACCCGAGATCAGATACAGATAGATTAGCGTCACCGCTGCGATTATCGCGGATTCTATCAGCAGGCTGATGCTGCTTTCTTCGAAAAATCTTCCGCTGAGTATCATCAGCCCGATCATGGTGGCGACAGAAAACAGCCATAAAAGAATCTTGATCAAGGCAGGTTTTTCTTTTTTTGTCATATGCTTAGTCCTCTTTTTTTATTTTATCAGTTATACAAAGTCTGCGGATAAAACGATTGGTTTTTTGTTTTTTTAGTCCTTTATATCCCAATATCCCTTTTTCCTTGAACCTACTCCGGCAAGGATGCCGTCTTTAGCCAATTGTTCGATATGTCTATAGACTGTCGGCTGCGATTTTCCGCTCTGTTTTGCCAATTCGGGGATCGTTATGTATCTATTGGACCTGATCAGAGAAATGATAATTTTGTCAAGTTTATCAAGCCTGTCGTTTATCTTTTCATTTATCTTATCGTTTCACAAGATATCGTGATAAGATATTGCGATGTTTTCTTTCGGAAAACGTAAATCATCTGAATCTGAATCGATAATGATCATCACCATGGCTGATCATCTTTTCCCGAAGATCATGGTTTCAATTTTTCCATCATTCTCATATATAATAGATACGCATGAAAACTCTGTTTTTAGAAAATAAAAATACTTATAAAGATATCGAAGGTAGATAAAATATGGAAGACAAGAAAAGCGGAAAATACAAAGGCATCAAAGGAAAGGTATTGAATCTGATCATTTACGCCATCATCCTTCTGACCGGCGCCTATCTCATCCTTTCCACGATAAGAAACAATATCCTCTCCGATTTGGTAGCTAAATCCAATGAAAAGCAGCAGGAGTCCATCACGGAAACGACCTCTCTGGTCATGGATGAAGTGGTTGAGCAGACCTTGGGACGTTTGAACAGGATCGAAGCAGGTATCGCCGATGATATGTTCGACGATGCCAGAGACAAGGTGACATATCTGGCCGATCTGGCTGAAAAGATCCTCGCCGATCCCGCTGCGTATGAGCTTCAACCTTATGCAGGACCCGATATGGAAGAAGATGGCGAACTGACGATGAAAGTCATTTTTGCGCAGGATACCGACAGTTCAGACAGAAAAATCACATCTAAAGTAGGCCTTTTAGTCAATATGACGGATGCGATGATCTCATTGTGCGAGGCCTATGATGCGCCAACCGTCTATATCTCTTTACCGGAAGGCGTTCATCTTTCCGTAAGCAGAGATTCGGCAGGCTGGTTTGAAGACGGACAGGTCAAAAACTATGATCCACGTACCCGTGAATGGTACCAGAAAGCTGTCGAAGCTAAAGAACTGGTCTTCTCCGACGGGGAAAAGGATGCGGTCACAGGTGTCTATTGTATCGAATGCGCCAAACCCGTCTATGGCCCCGATGGCACTCTACAGGCCGTCATCGGTGCCGACTTATTCCTGGATGATATGCAGCAGTCCATGCGGGAATTCTCCGTGGAAGGCGAATACTACCTGCTGGTCAATCAGCTGGGTCATGTCGTTCTGGAATCCGATGGTGAAGGTTTCCCCTTGAATGAAGAAGATCGAGTCAACGACCTGCGTGAATCCAAGATCGAACTGCTTGCCCAAGTCGCCAAAGAGGCCCTTGAAGGCAACACGACCGGCATCTATGTCGGTGAACTGGCCAATGGCACTTACTACATCACGGCCTCTTCGATCGAAGCGACAGGCTGGACTCTGATCTCCGCCTACAATGAAGAGATCTCCGGACAGCCGGCTGTCCTGCTTCAGGGAAAGCTCAACGAGATACAGACCGAAACGATCGGTGCTTATCAGAAAGCCAAAGAACGTACCAGATTCTTTGCGATCGGTGCTTTGATCGCCCTGATGACGATGATCATCGCCGGTGCCGTGGTCCTGGGAAGCAGGATCGTCGATCCGCTCAACTCCATGACCAAAAAGATCTCGGAACTCAATGAGACCAACATGATCTTCAAAATGGAAGACGAGTTCAAGACCGGCGATGAAGTCCAGAAACTGGCCGAATCGTTTGCGGATATCTCCGAAAGATCGGTGGAATACATGGATACCGTTTTAAAAGTCACAGCCGAAAAGGAACGTATCGGTGCTGAGTTATCTCTAGCCAATACCATTCAGCTGAACATGCTGCCACACATGTTCCCGGCCTTCCCGTCACGTCATGAGTTTGACATATACGCGACCATGAATCCGGCCAAGGAAGTCGGCGGCGACTTCTATGACTACTTTTTGATCGACGACGATCATCTGGGTATGGTCATGGCCGATGTTTCCGGCAAAGGCGTACCGGCTGCCTTATTCATGATGGCCTCCAAGATCATCTTACAGAGTGTGGCCATGCTTGGTAACCATCCCGCCGAGATCCTCAACAAGACCAATGAAGCGATCTGTTCCAACAACGAAGCGGCGATGTTTGTCACCGTGTGGATGGGCATCCTTGATATCCCAAGCGGAAAACTCGTCGCTGCCAACGGCGGTCACGAGTATCCCTGCATCAAGAAACCGGACGGTAAGTTCGAGATCTATAAAGACAAGCATGGTCTGGTGCTAGGAGCCATGGATGGCACGAAGTACAGCGAATATGAGATAACGCTGGAACCCGGCAGCAAGATCTTCCTTTATACCGACGGTCTGCCGGAAGCTTCCGATCTGGACAATGTGCTCTTCGGCATGGATCGCATGGTAGAAGCTCTGAACATCGATCCTCAAGCCTCTCCTGAACAGATCATCAGAACCGTCAAAGAAAGCGTTGACAGCTATGTGAAAGAAGCGGAACAGTTCGACGATCTGACGATGCTGTGTCTGGAATATGTCGGTCCTAACAAGGATTAAGACCTGTATAACAATTCGAATCTATAACTGAAAATGGTCGGAAATATCCGACCATTTTGTTTCGTATTTTTTATAATCCTCTACTTCATATCATAGACATAAACTTCGTGGATCTCTTCCGTATAGCCCTCATAAAAACCCTTGGGCATACCCAGCACGATCCTGGCTCCGCGGTTGTACAGCAATAGAAATTCTCCGCGTTTTTCATCAAAGTTTAGTCCCTCGATCTCGCCCTGTCTTTTCACATCATCGAAGCTTTTTTCTAAAGTTACTTTTCCCGATGTCTTATCATCGCTCATGACCACCTTGTACATATGATCGGCCTCATCTTTATCTGCATCGCCATCATCGCTGGTCAGATACAGGAAACCGTCGTGATAGGCAATGCCCTGTAACCATTTCGGCGGTTCATCCATCAGAAGTTTGCCTTTATAGTCACCTGAATCAAGATCATACATGTAGATGAAGTTGCTAGATTCATCATCGATCCAGGAGACCATGTAGACGGTCCTGGAATCGGGATCGACGGCGATACCCGCACATTCCTTCTGACCGGTATCTTCCCTAAACGGAAAGACCCGTTTCAGTTCCAGGGTATCTCCATCATAGACGGCGACCTGGATGTTTTTGCCGACACCGTCCATGAAATACTCCACGCCCAGATAGAGTTCGTTATTGTAGACATCGATATCGCCGATGTGGTTGACTTCCAGCTCATAGCCTTTGAAAGGATCACTGTTTTCCGCCGTAATATTCCATTCACTGTCGTATCTGGTCAAAGTGGTCGAACCGCTAACCCAATAACGATCACCTTCAACGCAGATACCCTGGCGGCCATTGACCTGATAAATGGACTTAAGCGAATAATCAGGCGTTTCAGTTTTACAACTGCTGAGATTCATCATCATAATAAGTACCGTTATAAGTCCTGCAGCTTTTTTCATTTCTTTGAACAATTTCTGCCTCTCATTCCTTTCTGTTTAAACATTCATTCATGTTCTCAATAGAAGAACATATTTATAAGTCCCGGTATCAACAGATGAACGGAATAGATCATGATCAAAGCCGTCAGTCTGCCGATTCAGTGAAGCAAGGCTTGGCCGACATCCCGGGAATAGCAGTCGCATCCCGGTCAGGTGATGTAATCGATCATCATCGCAATGATCGCGACGGCCTTAAGCATATTGGCGGTAAGCCCGTCTGTGAACCTCCCATAAGCTAAAGACTTATGGGCTTCGTAAGAAGTCTGCTATTATTGTCAACCCCGAAGGTAAGCCTTATTCTTAACGGGCTGTCCACTTGCCCTCTACCGTATAGGACATTTAAGTCCGCAACGCTACTTATTTGTTTTATGTGTTCTTGTGTTCAGTTTGAACTATAATCTTTTTTAAGGAAGTCTAACCTACACTTAAT
>JAFRIG010000051.1 GCA_017432895.1 Erysipelotrichaceae bacterium
ATAGAAGAAGGAAAATTTTCTACCGAAGAAGAGGCTTGTGAATTCCTTGGCTATGATTTAAGCGAATATCGTGCCACAAAAGAATTGTTTAATTAACGAGTTTATAGCTATTTATAAATCACGTAATAAAACAACCGCACTAATTGACGACAATTCGTTGTCAAAGTTATGCGGTTTTTTTAATGATGAATAGCAGTATGACGGCAGAACGACTCGATCAACAATAATCTCCCATCAAGAATACTTTTTAGACAACAGGATCTTTGATTGTTATGATCGCAGATCTTTTTGTTTTCAATTCGTTTCATTTTCGATATGATAAAGAAAGCATGAGAAAAGCGGGGCTTTATAAATATCATTTGTCTATACTGTTGACGATCTTTGTTGCGGCATTGTTTTCTTTGTTTATATAAACACAGGCAGAAAACCCATTGATCTTTAGTCAGTGGGATGAATGCCTTCATTGTGCGCTTTTCGGTATAATTAAGATAAAGAATATGGAACTGATAGAATATGCGGTTTTAAGGCAGGGAATGACATATGAGGGCGGATCGAAGAACTACCTGCTTTTTTATCAGGTAGACGGTTCTTCGGTTTTGAAAGAGGGAGAAAGACAGAAAGATTTCATTAGCGGCAGGATCCGGGTCTTCAATCCGCAGGAGTCTTTTTCTTTTCTCTGCAAAGAAGGTATCTGTGTCGTTCTGGAGATATCCCATTCCAAAGTATTGAAACTGATGGGTTATCAGCGCAAGCTCATCGTCTGTGATGTCGATCATGATGAGAACGATTCCGCCAGATTGCTGCGCCGGAATATCGAAGAACTGATTAGGTCTTATTACGATGCCGGAGACAATCGGATCATTTTATATGAACGCTGTTGTCTGCAGCTGATCTTTCAGCTGATCTCTTCCTATTCCAACAATGTTTTCGGTTCGGCTGAAGACGAAAGGAAAATAAAGGTCGCCAACTATCTGGAAGCGCATTATGCTGATGATATTTCTTTGGAAGATATCGCGGATGAATTCGCTTTGACGCCTCCGTATTTTTCCAAATATTTCAAGGAGACTTTCGGTTCGACCTTCCTTTCCTATCTCAATAAGCTTCGCCTGGAATATGCCAAGGATGATCTGTTGAAAAGCAAAGAGAGTGCTTTGCGCATCGCCGTGAATAATGGCTTTCCCAATTCCGCTTCTTTCATCAGAGAATTCAGAAAACAGTACGAAATGACCCCGGCACAATACCGTCAGAAGTATTCAAAAACAGGGCAACAGGCTGACGATGTCAACATATTCAGTTATTTGCAGGAAGCCACCGACAAGAAAACGGATCCTGTGATCGAAGTAAAGATCGATACAAAAGAAATTGGCGAAGCGCTGCAGCCCTACTGGACCAGCATCATCAATCTGGGCAGCTTCAGGACCCTCATGAAAAACGGGATGATGGAACAGATCGTGGGCATTCAGTCCAAGCTGCATTTCCGCAGCGCCAGACTGCTGCTGGATACCTATGCCCAAGATAAAAGACATCTGTTTTATATTTCCGACAAGGTCATGGAGTTTTTTGTGAGAAATCGCATGGATGTGATCGCAGTCATCGATATGCGAAACATCTCTGATAAAGAAGCCTATCTCGATTTTCTGAAGGAACAGTGTCAGAGGTTCGTAAATAAATTCGGTGAAGGCATCAGCCGCCATATCGTCTTTGAACTGATGTATAACAGCACTTTCAATGATCAGAAACTGAACGAATATAAAAGATTTTATGGGGCCATAAGCGCGGTCATTAAAGAAAAAAGGATCGAATCCAAAGTGATTGGTCCCGGCGTTCTGATCGATCACGAAGGAGAGAATTTCCGTCGTTTCGTAAAAGCAAACCCTGAAATCGAAACATATACGATCTTTATTGCCCCTTTTGCGATCTATCAGAAAGAAGAAGAATTATTCATCAATCGCCTGACGGATTCCGCCTATGGTCTGGAGCAGTTTGAGACGGCAAAAAGGATCCTGAAAGAGGAAAACAGGCAGGCTCAGATCCTGATCAGCGAGTGGAAAGACAATCTCAATGAAGTCGATGCTTTGAATGAAACGGCTTATATGGGTTCAAGGGTCTTGAAAAACATCCTGAGCGGTTACGGTATTTTTACTTCGATGCCTTTAAGTACACCCTTGGATCTGATGTTTGATGAGATGAAATACGACAAGATCTTCGATCTGCTTCCGGGTATCGTGACCTCGTCTGGTATTGAAAAACCTTCGTTCCATGCCCTGCGTTTTTTAGACAGGCAGGATAAGCATCTGGTTTCCTGTACGAAGGACTATCTGATCTCCCGTTCGGAAGATGAAGGCTATTATCAGATCGTCTGCCACAACGGCAAGGATCCGGGATACCGGTATTTCGTAAAAGAGAATTTTGAAGACTTGAAGGAATATCATGAGATCTTTGAGGATAGCGAAAACAAGGTGTTCCGTTTCGTTTTCCAAGACCTTCCCAAGGGCGATTACCTGCTTAAGATCAGACGGGTTTCCGATCGCTGGGGCTGTGCCTACATGAACTATATCGATCTCAAGTATCGTGATGATTCGTTTATCGGCGATGGCGAGATCAGTTATCTCAAAGCCGCTGCGGTAGCGAAGATGGAAGGGCAGATGTTCAGAGTCAAGGACGATGATCTGGTTATTGAGTGTACTCTTGAAAGCAACGAGTTCTGTCATTTACATCTGATCAGAGCTATAGATTAAAAATTAAATATTAAAATTTAATTTGAAATATGAATATATGATTTATCATTAAAAATTTGATAATTTTTATATGGTAAAGAAGACAAGAAAGCGAAAGAGTAAATAGAGAGAAAAACAGATAATGAGAGTGTATTCAGGAGGACAATCATATGTCAAATACACAGTTAGCAAACGATATTATCTCTCTGGTGGGTGGTGTTGAAAATATTTCCAACATGACGCACTGTGTTACCCGTTTAAGATTCGTACTGAACGATCAAAACAAGGCCGATCAGGACAATCTTAAGAAGCTGGATGGTGTCATTTCCGTCATCAACAGCGGCGGACAGGTCCAGGTCGTCTTAGGCCCGGCTGTCACGGATATCTATAATGAAGCCGTTAAACTTGTCGGTGATACCGATGTTCCCAAAGGCGAAGTCAAGGCTGAAGCTCCGAAAGGTCTTGGCGGCATCTTAAAGTCAGCGCTTGATACACTGATCGCCTGCTTCGTTCCTTCGATCTCGATCATTGCCGGTGCCGGTATGGTCAAAGTCGTAGCCGTCTTACTCAGTACAGTCGGTCTGATCTCTTCCGATTCTACGACTTATCAGATCCTCAATGGCGTGATCGGTGATGGTGTCTTCTACTTCCTGCCATTCCTGGTTGCCTATAACGCTGCCAAAAAGATGGGCGTCGATCTCATGACTTCCATGGCTCTGGCCGCCATCATGATGCACCCGACACTGCTGAAACTGGGCGAGACCGGCACCAACGTTTCCTACTTCGGTCTGCCTTTGAAGATCATGGATTATTCGGCACAGGCTTTGCCGGTGATCCTGGGTGTCTGGCTCTTAAAGTATGTTGATAAATTCGCAGAAAAGATCAGCCCGAATGTCGTCAAAGTATTCCTGAGACCGATGATCTGTCTGCTGGTCGTCGCTCCGATCATGCTGATACTGATTGGTCCGGCTTCCGCTGTCCTTGGTAACTGGTTCCTGGCTTTCTGCAACTGGTGCAACAAATTCGGCTGGCTGGCTGTCGGTATCAACGCTGCGATCTTCCCGATCATGGTCCTGACCGGTACGCACAACGCCACGATCCCTCTTTTGATCCAGATGTTTGCGACTCAGGGCTTCGATACCGTCTTCCTTCCGAGCGGTATGGCTGCCAACATCGCTGAAGCAGGTGCTGCCGGTGGTGTCGCTTTAAGAACCAAAAACAAGAAACTGAGAAGCATGGCTCTCTCCGCTTCCTTCTCCGCTTTGCTTGGTATCACGGAACCAGCCTTATACGGTGTCAACCTGCGCTTAAAGAAGCCTTTCGTTGCCATGCTGCTGGGTTCAGCGATCGGTGGCTGCATCATGGGTCTGGTCAAGATCACGGCTCCGACCTTCGTTACTCCGAGCCTGCTGACCTCTCCGCTGTTCTTAAGCAGATGTTCAAGTGCCCTGATCGGTTTCCTGAGCATTCCGCTTACTTACTTAATCACTTTCGCACTCGCTTACTTCTTCGGTTTCGAAGATCCGCAAGAAGACTAAATAGAAGGAGATCCACATGTCGGTATTTCACAATGATTTTCTCTGGGGGGCAGCTACGGCTGCCAACCAGGTCGAAGGAGCTTACAACGAAGACGGTAAGGGTATCAGTGTAGCCGACATTCTGGCTTCCGATTCTCAAAAAGGTATCCGTATCGAAACCAACGGCATCAAAGAAGGCTATTATTACGCTTCTCATCAGGCCAGTGACATGTATCATCACATCAAAGAAGATGTCGCTCTGATGGCCGAAATGGGACTCAAGGCCTATCGCATGTCCATCGCCTGGACCAGGATCTATCCCAACGGCGATGATGAAAAGCCCAATGAAGCCGGCTTGAAATACTATGATGAGCTTTTCGATGATCTGCATAAGCATGGCATCGAACCGGTGGTCACGATCTCACATTACGAACCGCCGTTCAATCTGACCGGGATCGGAGGCTGGTCCAATCGAAAGATGATCGATCATTATCTGAAGTATTGCGAAACGATCTTTACCAGATATAAGGGCAAAGTAAGATACTGGCTGACCTTCAATGAGATCAACATCCTCAAGGTTCCCTTCGGAATTTTAACGGCCGGCGGCATCAACATTCCCACATTCTCCAAGGAGAATACGGAACAGCTGCGTTTCCAGGCCCTGCATCATCAGTTCATCGCCAGCGCTAAGGCAGTCGTGATGGGTCATCGTATCGATCCGGAAAACAAGATCGGCTGTATGATCGCGGCCATGCTGCAGTATCCTTTGACACCGCATCCTGAAGATGTCTTTGCGGCGATGCGCCATGGCCAGCTGCATTATCTCTTCGCCGGCGATGTTCAGATACGCGGCAAATATCCTGCTTATCTGCAAAGGTATTATCGCGAAAACGGCATCGTCATCGAAAAAGAAGCCGATGATGATGAAATTCTCAAAAACGGAACCGTCGATTTCTGTTCCTTCTCCTACTACTCGACCAGCTGCATGAGTGTCACGCAAAAAGCTGAAGAAGTCGGAGCAGGCAAAGCAGCCGGCAATCTCATCAGTGGCTTAAAGAACCCTTTCCTTGAAGCCAGTGAATGGGGCTGGCAGATCGATGCGACGGGAATGAGATATCTGCTCAATCAACTCTACGACCGCTATCAGATCCCTTTGATGATCGTCGAAAACGGTTTAGGCGCCAGAGACACGCTGGAAGATGGAAAGGTCCACGACAACTATCGGATCGCTTATCTGAAGGAACATGTCAAGGCTCTTAAAGAGGCTCTTGAAGACGGTGTCGAAGTACTGGGTTACATGTCATGGACGGCGATCGATCTGATCGGTCTATCGACCGGAACGATCGACAAGCGGTACGGTTTCATCTATGTCGATGTCGACAACAAAGGAAAAGGTACGCTTGACAGATACAGAAAAGATTCTTTCTACTGGTATCAGAAAGTCATTGCCTCCAATGGCGAACAACTTGATTGAACAACAAAAAAACACAGGCCTAAACCTGTGTTTTTTGAACAGTGAAAATTATTTATTCCTTGCAGAGCTCAACGAACTCGTCGATCTCATCAGCCAGGATCTGCAAAGATGAACGCCAGAAGTCCTTGTCCGTCAGATCGATGCCGGCTACTTCCGCCGCTCCTTCGACCGTTGTGGTACCGGTAGCTTTCAAAAGCTTCTTGTACAGCGGAACAAAGGATTCACCTTCTTTAAGATACTTCGCATACAGTCCTCTGGCAAACAGACCGCCGAAGGCGTAGGGGAAGTTGTAGAAGCTGCGATGGCCACTGTAGTAGTGGCTCTTGCAGACCCACATGTAAGGATGCAGATAATCTGGATCAAGGCCGTCACCATAGGCTTTCTTCTGGGCATCTAACATCAGTTCACAGAGTCTGTCCGCAAACATGAATTCATTCTCGCGGTTTTCAAAGACCGAGGTCTCGAACAGATAGCGGGAATAGATGTCACAGATGATCTGGTTGGCATCCTGCAGCTGGTTTTCGATCAGAGCTCTTCTGGCGATTAGATCTTTTTCCATGGCGATGGCGGCATTCATGGCGACGACTTCATTGAAAGTCGAAGCGGTCTCGGCTACCGGCATGGAGACGTTGCGGTTCATCAGGCTGTTGTCTTTCAGACAGTAATTGTGGAAAGCGTGTCCCAGTTCATGCGCCAGAGTGATCACATCACCCAGCTGTCCGCCGAAGTTGGTCAGGATACGACTTTGAGCTTTGGTAGCCAGACCTGAACAGAAGGCTCCACCTACTTTGCCCTCATGAGGATAGAAGTCGATCCAGGCTTCATCGAAAGCTCGAGCGATCATATCCGTCTCTTCCTGATCGAAGGTTGAGAACAGATCAACCAGATAGTTTTTGGCATCCTGCGTCGTATATTCTTTGTCGTTGCCTTGAAGCGGGGCAAACAGCTCATAGAATGGCAGACCGTTTTCATAGCCCAGCAGTTTGGCCTTGGCCTTCATATATTCCCAGAACTTGGGCAGATATTCTTCGATCGCCGCCATCAGGGCATCGAGGGTCTCTTTCTTCATGTGGGAACTCTTCAAAGTCTCATCCAAAGCCGAATCATAGCCCCTGAGCTGGCAATTGCGGATGACTTCCAGTTTGATGGAATTGAGCGAATAGGCAACGGCGTCTCTGATACGATCGTAACATTTAAGTTCCGCTTCATAGGCGGCTTTTCTCACAGCCGGATCAGGATCGTAAGCCAGGTTACGGATATCGGAGAGGTTGGTGACCTTGCCTTCATATTCCACCGGTACCGTTGAAGTCAGAAAGCTCTGCAGACTGGCCCAGGCGGAAGAGCCTGAGATCTCATAGAGGCTGATGACTTTTTCAACTTCCGGAGACAGCGTATACTTTGCGTCTTCCTTGATATTTTTCAGATAGAATTCGTGTTCCTTCAACAGCGGATAGGAATCGATGACGCCCTGCAGATCTTCTAAACCCGCGACATACTGGACCAGAGCGGTTCTTGGAACCGCCAGTCCCGACATCTTGCCGGAGAGTCTGCCAAGGATCGAAGCGGCACGGGTATCCGAGGTGTTGGTCGACCTGCTTAAGGAAGCGAAAGAGAAAAGCTGCGAAGCCAGACCCATGATCTTAAGATTAAGATCCAGGGCTTCACACAACACTTCTTTCGGTTCGCCTTTCATATCGGCAGCAAATTCCGCAAACTTTTTGATCAGACTGTCCAGTTCAGCTTCATCTGCCGCAAACTGGGGATCGTCATAGCTTTTATACAATACATCCAATGACCATTCTTTATTCATTTTTAATCCATCCTTCCGTTATGGATTATATCACTACTCCTATAGACAGACTTTATAGACTCTTTCTTGCGCTTCTGTTAAGATGAAAAAAACGAGGTATTCCTATGAACTATATCATCGATGAAAAACTGATGTTAAAGATCGGTGACATAAGCCAAAGTGTGCGGATCCGCTCTTGCGATCCGTCTTCACCGCTACTGCTGTTTTTGCATGGAGGACCGGGCGTCTGCGACAGGCACTGGGTCCTGCGTGACCAGTCTTCCTTGGCGCAAGTCGCGACCATGGTCTGCTGGGATCAGCGTGGTGCGGGTCTTAGCTGGAGCAAGGATCTGAAAAGCGAAGACATGACGGTTTCCCGTTTTGTGGAAGATGCCCATGAACTGATCGCATACCTGAAGAAACGCTTTGAAAAAACCAAGGTCTATGTGGTCGGTCACTCCTGGGGTACCGCTTTAGGCACGCTGTTGGCTCAGAAGTATCCGGAAGATGTGGCTGTCTATATCGGCATGGGCCAGTTCGTCAACGGTCCGGAGAATGAAGATATCAGCTACGACTTTGTATTGGAAGAAGCGAAAAAACGTAATGATAAAAAAGCGTTGCAGGATCTGGATAAAATAGGAAGACCCATCAATGGCCTTTACCGAAGCCTTGATGATCTGATGGTCCAGCGCAATCTGATGACCAAGTATGGTGGTGAAGACTACGGGGAAAACGATGGCATCATCAAGTCGATGCTGATACCGCTGATCAAGTCACAGGAATATTCGCTTCCGGATCTGTGGAAATACTACAAAGGAACCTTCTTAAATCTTGAAAGCATGTGGAATGAAGTGGTGGGCCTGCGTTTTGATGAGACGGTAAAAGAACTGAAGATGCCCGTCTATCTCACGGAAGGAAGACACGATCAGAACACGCCGATCCCGATCGCCCAGAGGTGGTTCGATCAACTAAAGGCACCCTACAAAGAGTGGATCTGGTTTGAGAAGTCGGCTCACTCGCCGATCAAAAACGAACCCGAACTCTGGGGACAGACTGTAAAACAGATCGTCCTCAAGGAAGAAGTCAATAACAGCACCAGTATCTAATATAAGAAAGGAAGATATATGAAATACTACGTTTCGATAAGTGAAAGCAAAAAAGAAGATTCCGGCAATGGCCATTATTCCTATCCGCTTTTAAATGAAAGCAACGGCTGCACCAGGGACTGTGCGACCGGCATCAGCTATTACACCGCGCTTGAATATACTCCCCCGGCTGTCCATGAATTCCATGAAGGCTTCATGGTGTTGTCGGGCAAGGGCTATGCCAAAGTCGACAAAGAGGAATTCCCTTTGGATGATCAGATCTCTTTCTTTGTCCCGGCCGGCAAGGAACATGCCCTGAAGTCGCAAAGCGAAGATGAACCACTGGTCCTCTTCTGGTTCCACGCACAGGCTTAAAGCCCTATAAAAAACAAGGCCCTGCCTTACGCTGAGGACCTTAAAATGATATCGATAATTATGCCTTAAACTGCTTGAGTTTTTCTCTGAGCAGTTTTTTGAATCGTTCCGGTTCGTCTCCCATCGGATTGTGTCCGGAATTTTCAAACCAGATCAGTTCCTTATAAGGAGCTTCGAGCTGTTCGAACCATTCTTCGACTAATTCCGCCGGTGTATTCATATCGAGCTTGCCGTCAAAGACCAGGATCGGTACTTCGAAGATCTGATATCTGTTGAGATCTTCGGCTCCGACTTCCGGCCACATGGACTTTAAGACTTTTTTGTAACCTAAGGCGATACCTAGCAGATCGGACAGGGAATATTCACCGGAGAGGATCATGGGCTTGACGAAGGAATCCAGATAGCTGCGTTTTTCTTCGGACTTGGAATAGCCGCCGTATTTCATCATGAGGTTGCGCTGCTTCATCATGCCTTCAAAACCGCCTTTGTAGATGCCCATGACAGGTGGTCCCACACTTTCCAGCTGTTTTACGGCTTCTTCGTCGTTAGCGGCTTTGGCCGCTTCAAGGGTGAAGTCGTAGCTGAGCTGTTCATTCTTTTCGCCATTGACGAACTGACCGAAACCGACAAAGGCGGCGATGTGTTCAGGATAAGCATAGGCCAGCCTGATACCTAACAAAGAGCCCCAGCTGCCGCCAATGATGAAGATCTTTTCTTTCTTGAATTCTCTGCATAAGTATTCAACAACGACCTTGGCATCTTCGACCAGCTGATTTATCGTGAGCGTTTCAACCTTAACTCCTCCATAGGAACCACCGGTTCCCCGCTGATCCCAGGTGGCGATAGTAAAGCTGTCGAGCAGATCGCTGTGAGCCTCAAAGATGTTGTGGCGGTTGACGACACCCGGTCCGCCATGTAAGAACAGCAGTACCGGCAAAGATCTGTCTTTACTGACGACGTGGATCTTCTGGCTGATGCCATTGACCAGGATCTTTTTCTTTATATCTGTATTCATTATGTTTTTCGCTTCCTTTGTCTTCAGTATACACTTGTATGAGAAAAAGATGCCCGCTAATGAACTTCTGCGTATAAAGAAGTGAATGGAAAACTTATGTTTAATCGTTTTGAAGACAGGAGGGAAGATAAATGGATGAGAAAAAAGCCAGAGCTCAGCTTGAAAAGATAAAAGAAAAAGCGAAGAAGATCCTAAGTGATGTCAAAGAGGCGGAAGCCTTTGCGGAAAAGGTCGAGGACAAGTATAAGAAGAGTGTCAAAAACAAGAAGACAATATTGTTTTCGAAACAGCTGCTGCAGATCATGGAATATGTCCCGTTATTTATCGAATTGGTCAGAAGCTACATCAAAGGTGAATACAAACAGATCCCGACCGGGACCGTTGTGGCGATCGTGGCCGCCTTGTTGTATTTCTTTTCACCCCTGGATGTGATACCCGATTTCATTCCCGGTGTAGGTCTGATCGACGATGCATCGATCATCGGTCTTTGTCTGGTTTCGTTAAAGGCGGATCTGGATGAATATCGCAAGTGGAAAAAGACTAAAGAAAATGTCATCGATGTAGAAGTAATCCGATCAATGAAAATGAGTGAACCTCCCATAAGCTAAAGACTTCTTGGTTTTCCCGCAGAAATTATATAAAATCAAAACAGCCGTGAGGCTGTTTTGAGCTGTATGATCATTCTTTGATGAGGGTGATCCCTTCGATCGCTTCAAGGCGTATCAGCTTATCTTTCTGCAGCTTGGGTGATTCGATATGGACTAAGACCCATCCTTCATCAAGCTGTTTTATGATGTTGCAGCCTTTCTGGCTGTTGCCGTACATCATGACATCGACATCTTCATAGCCTTCCTTAAGTTCAAGGCGGACCTTTTCACCGATATAGGATTCGCCGATCTTAATGAGGTTCTGCCGTTTTTCATGATAGGAAGTTCCTTTCATTGAAGAAAGCTGTCTTTCCAGTTCGTCCACTCTTTTCTTGAGGGAGGCCAGCTGTAGATAGGCCATCAGACCGAAGATTCCGAAGATAAATCCCATATATTCCATTATTCTTCCTCCTGCTTCGGTTCAAAGGAAAGTACGGAAGAAACAGGTATCAGCTTTTCAATGGATCCCTTGCGGGTCTTTGCCTCGACTTTCATCCAGTTACCTTCAAAGGCGATAATACGGCAATCGGTATTGAAGAGGTCGACATCACCTTCGTTTTCAAAGAAGGTCAGTCGGACGATCTTGCCTGTCAGTTCTTCCAGCAGAGGACTCAGCGAAGAAGCGGTGTTATCCTCCTGTTCAATCTCGTCTTTCAGCAGATAGTCGCAGCTCACATTAAGGATCTCGGCGATGTCTTTGATCTTATCGATATCAGGCAATACGCTGCCTGCTTCCCAGCGGCTGACTGTCTGTCTGGTGACGCACATCTTTTCCGCGAATTCGTTCTGGGTCAGGCCCAGATCTTTTCTTTTGCGGGCGATCTTATTTCCTAATTCATTCATGATCGGGCTCCTTTCTTTGTTCAACTGCATTGTATCGTCGCCTTTAGGACCCCTTCAAGCAATTTTTCCGTGCAAAATGTAACACAGCAGTTTACATTAGCTTTAAAGTTGAGCTTTTGCGGTCTTTTTGTTTCTAAACAGGAACGCTAAGACCAGGAAGATCAGGCCGGCAATCGCCAGATAGATACCTGAAGAAGAGAAAGCTGTCATAAAGGCGTTGACGAGATCTTCGACGATAAAGGAAAGCGGATTGTTGGCGTTTTGCACCAGTGTAGTCAGATTATCCGCTGCCTTTGTGTTTTGCGTCTTGCTGAAGAAGATGAAGGCACCTGACAGCAGTAAAGACAGTCCGATGAAAGGCAGGGAAGTCTTTTTGCCGATCAGGATGATCAGTAAGGCCAATACCGCACAGATACCGGCTGTGATATAGAACAGTTTGCCGTTTAAAGCTAATTTGAGTAATGACAATAGCGGTGCCGGAACCGAAGATAAGGTATTGGCATAAGAAGGAAGATAGGCCGAAAGCTTGGGATAGAGATAATCCTTGGCACTTTGGGATATGACCTTGTCGGCTTTTTCTTTGTCGAGAAGATTTAGACTCAGACCCTGATCTTCCAGATAGGAATAGACGCTATCAGATACTTCTTTAATGTAAGATTCTTTTTCAATGGCGATATCTTCTTTGTTTTCGCCGGCCAGGCAGGATATGTAGTTCATGAAAGCTTCGTTGAATTTGTCGTCAGCCTGTTTCTCTAAAAGTTCGTAAAGACCATTCTGCATCTTAGCGGCAGATGAACCTTCTTTCAGGACATAAGCGAAAGTGTTCTGATTGTCGATATCCAAAGAACAGAAGAAGTCCTGGTCTTTGAGTTCGCCGATCACAGTGCGATACTTCTGTCTCATCGTTTCTTCCAACAGAGCACCTTTGGTCGTCCTGACTCTTTCTCTGTTGACGTTCATGTAAGTGAAGTATTCTTTGGGGTTGATGATCTTTTCTTTGATGGCCGTCTCCACATAAGCGTCACACAGATCGTCAGCCAGATCGTTAAGGTCGCTGTAGACGTACTTTTCGTCCTGTTTTTCCTTGACATAGGCGAAAGCTCCTTCCTGACAGGTTTTGGCGTTATCGCTGGAAATATTCACAGCCAGGGCCACCTGGACGGGAATGGTATCCGCGAGCACGTCATAGAAATCACTCTCTTTCTCTTCCTGGGGCAGGTGTTCATACTGTAAGATCTTTTCCCCGGCCGGCAGCTTATCGATTAAAGAAGAAAGCTGATCTCTGGCAAAAAGCCGGGAGGTCGTAAAGGACAGTACTGCGCAAAGAAGGGCGGCGATCAGAAGCAGCGACAGTAAAGTATTGATGATGATCTTTAAAGCCTTCATAGTTGTTTCCTCAAATAAATCATAACACAGGCACCGTATTGTCTGATTTGGTCTCGTTTTAAAGTAAAGACAATGCTTTTTTGCGATCCGTAAACTTGAAAGCCTTAGAATGGGTGACAACAATATATAATATAGTTAAATGAAAAAATATGGCGCTAAACTCTTAAAAATATCAGGTCTGTTTCTGTGCCTGCTGATGCTTATAACGGGGATGCAATATGCCCCGGTAAAAGGCGAAGAGCTCGTCGATATGAGCGAAGTCGGTGGCAAGCATAATGGGCCTGTTTCGGTCGATCCCATCAATCAGGACGAAGGTTATTCGGCCGTTTTATATGACAACACCAATGGTCTGCCTACTTCGGAAGCCAACGACATCGTCCAGACGCAAGATGGTTTCATCTGGATCGGAAGCTATGCGGGTCTGGTGCGCTATGACGGCAGCCGTTTTGAACTGACGGATCCGACGACCACCGGCATCACCAGTGTCAAGTGCCTTTTCGTCGACAGCCGCAATCGTCTGTGGGTGGGAACCAACGACAACGGTGTCGTTTTGGTCAACAACGGACAATATATCCACTGGGGTCTGGAGGACGGTCTGAAGTCACTTGCGGTCCGTTCCATTGCCGAAGATCCTTATGGTCTGATCTATGTGGCGACCACTGAAGGTCTGGTCATGATCGATGAGGATCTGAAACTTTCCTATGTCGAAGATCTCAGACTGATCGATGCGATCATCCATGAAGTCAGAGTAGCCAGCGACGGCAGGGTCTATGCCGTAAACAACCCCGGCGATATCGCGGTGATAAATAACGGAAAAGTCGAAGAGTTCTACCGCTTCTCTAACACTGAAGTAAAAGGCATCAACTGTCTTTTGCCCGATCCTGAAGATCCCGGGTCCTTATATGTGGAGACCATAGACGGCGTCGTTTATCACGACACGCTGGAAAGCGGCTTTTTGAACAGCGAGCCGATCGACATTGAAGAACTCAATCAGGTCCAGTCTTTCGAATATCTGGATGGCGAAGTCTGGGTCTGTACCCGTAACGGTATCGGCGTGCTGAATGAAAGCGGCTTCCATGTCGTAAAGAATCTGCCGATGAACTATTCCATCGGCCACGTCATGAGCGACTACGAAGGAAATCTCTGGTTCACTTCGACCAGGGAAGGTGTGATGAAGATCGTCAACAACCGCTTTGTGGACATCTTCGATCGTTACCATCTAGCTAAACGCGTCGTCAACTCGACCTGCGTGTATGATGACAAGCTGTTCATTGCGACCGACAACGGTTTGATCGTTCTGGATGAAGAAGGTGAAGTCGAAAAGATCGCTTTGAATGAACCTGTCGAGATCTACGACGAAGAAGAAGAGACCGACGATCTGATCAGACTGCTGCAGAATATCCGTATCCGCTGTCTGATCCGCGACAGTAAGAATCGTCTGTGGATCTGTACCTGGCGCCATTACGGATTGTTGTGTTATGAGAACGGCGAGTTAAGTTCCTATAGTAGTGCCGATGGCCTGCCTTCCAACAGCATCAGAACGATCTATGAATGTAAGGACGGCCGCATCCTGGTCGCCTGCAACGGCGGAGTCAGCGTCATCAAAAACGGTGAAGTCATAGTCAGCTATACCGAAAAAGACGGCATCGTCAATACCGACATCCTGAATGTAGCGGAAGGGGAAAACGGAGATATCATCGTGGGAACCGATGGCGCCGGTATCTATATCATCGATAAAAGCGTCAAGCTGCACATCGACCATAATGTCGGCTTGACTTCGGATGCTGTCATGCGTATCAAACCCGACGAGAAGCGAGGCCTCTACTGGATCATTTCCGGCAACTCCATAAGTTATCTGGATCAGGACTATCAGCTGCATATCGTGGATCGCTTTCCGTATTCCAACAACTTCGACCTTTATGAAAACAGCAAGGGTGAAATCTGGGTCCTTAACAGCAACGGCATCTATATCGCCAAGGTGGACGACATCACTGATGGCGGGGAGATCAACACCGTCCACTATACGATGTCCGACGGTCTGCCTTGTATCGCCACGGCCAACTCCTACAGCGAACTGACTGAAAGCGGCAATCTCTATATTTCCGGTACGACCGGAGTAGCCAAGGTCAACATCGAAGCCGTCTTCGAAGATGCGGGTGAACTTAAGTTTGCGGTACCTTATGTCGATGCGGATACGGAAAGGATCTATCCCAACGAGGAAGGCGTCTTCATCGTTCCTGCGAGGACCAAAAAGCTGACGATCTATTGTCACGTTTTCACCTATTCGCTGGTGGATCCGCTGATCACATACCGTCTGGATGGTTTTGATGAATACGATATCGTGGGCAATGCCGCGGAACTCTTCCCGATCTACTACACCAACCTCAAGGGCGGCACTTACAACCTGATCCTTGAACTCAAGTACCTGATGTCGGGTTCGACGATCGGCACCAGTGTGCAGATCATCAAAGAAAAGGCCATCTATGAACAGACCTGGTTCTATATTTATACGTCTTTATCGGCAGCCATCGTAATGGCGGCGTTACTGATGCGGTATGAAGATGACAAGGTAGCCAAGCTGGAGGCCAAACACAAGGAAGAAAGCGAGAAACAAAGGATCGCCAATGAACTGGCGATGGGCAACGGCATCCAGCAAAGCTCGATCCCGCACGTCTTCCCGCCTTTCCCTGATCGCAAGGAATTCGAACTCTATGCCGGCATGGAACCGGCCAAAGAAGTCGGCGGAGACTTCTATGATTTCTTCTTCATTGACGATGATCATCTCTGTCTGATCATGGCCGATGTTTCCGGAAAGGGTATCCCGGGTGCCTTGTTTATGATGATATCCAAGGCCATCTTACACAATACGGCGATGTTGACATCGACCCCGGCCAAGATACTGGCTTCGGCTAACGACGCCATCTGCAAAGACAATCAGCTGCAGATGTTTGTCACGGTATGGCTGGGTATCCTGGAAGTTTCGACCGGCAAGCTGACGGCGGCCAACGCCGGCCACGAGTATCCGATCATCAAAGGACCTGATGGCAACTTCGAGATCCTCAAGGATAAACACGGTTTCGTGATGGGCGGTATGGAAGGCGTCTCCTATAAGGATTACGAGCTTTATCTTTCTAAAGGCAGCAAGATCTTCCTTTATACTGATGGCATTCCGGAAGCTACCAACAGCAAGAACAAGATGTTCGGTATGGATCGCCTGCTGAATGCCTTGAATAAGGATCCGGAAGCCGGAGTAGAGCAGATCATGAAGAACGTCAGGACAGCGGTCGATGGTTTTGTCAAAGAGGCCGAACAGTTCGACGATGTGACGATGATGTGTCTTGAATATCTGGGAGTGCAGGATAATACAAATCAAGAATAAAAAACATTCCTTCGCGGAATGTTTTTTATATATTAAGAAATTCAATGCGTCCTGGTTAATATCCTGAATACAGGGTACCGGTATGACTGGCTGTGAGTGCACTATGAAAAGATCCTGACTTTCTTCAGACAATTTTGAAAGATAGATGGTTTTATTTTCAGATAAGAGATTTACTGTTTTGTGAAATGATAAGAGTCTGCTTCATACATGTCGTTTAAGCAGAAAGGACACATGATCTTGTATTCTTCAGATCTGGGAGGAAGTCTTTTAAGCTGTTCTAATGTAGACACCGGGACTTCCTCTTGATAGCCGCATGTTTCGCATTTCATCAATACAGTCTTTTCGATATTGTCTGTCATTTGATACTCCTTGTAGAGGGTTATAGGTATAAACATAATAGAAACTGTTTCCGCATTCATCGCATTTGAAGATATCTCTGTTGTAGGTATCAGCCATGTGGGTGCGGAATTTAAGTTTATCAAGTTTCTGCTTTAATTGAGTTTTGCGTTTCTCTTTGTTTCTGTATATCTTCTTCTCATTCCCCAGAAGTCTATGGATATCATCCAGAAGATCCTGTGCCTTGGGATGATAAAAGCCATAGTATCTGACCATCCTGAATCCTTTATCCGGGATATGGATGATCATCTTCTGTAGCAGTTCAAGTCCCGATTCTTTTACTTCAACTTTTTCATTTGTCGCATGATCTTCATAGTACCAGGTGATGTCGTCGCTGTCCTTATTGTAGTATGTGATACGTGACTGCGCCATCGCGGGCCTTGAGGCATATCTCATCATATAGCTGACACAGCCTTTGATATTCTTACTGTTTATGGAACCTGTGTATCCATCGTCATCCTTGTTCAGATCCTTCTTTGCGTAGACATAGAAGCCTTCATTCTGCGTTTTATATGAATCATCGATCACCTTCTTTATGATCTCATCGCCATCGAAGTGTTCCAGTAAGAGCCTGTTGACTTCATACATCCAGGTCTTCCTCAAGGATTCAAAGTCAAAGTGAGTGATGTGCTTTATCTTTCTTTTCTTATTGTCATAGACCAGTTCGGGAATAAGGGCGTGGATATGGGGGTTCCATTTGAGATCCCTGCCGAAGGTATGTAATGTGCTTATCACCCCGAACTCATTCAGATATTTATAGTTGCGGAACAGATAGGTGTTGTCTTTGGGATTTATAAGGATGCCGCCTCTTTTCTTTCTCATCTTTTTGAACAGGGAATGATTGAAGGTCTTCATCATCGTATTCCTTGAAGCGATGAACAGGATGTTTAAAGAGTCCCTGTCTTTCCTGAATATCTCTCTATATCCTTCAGGTATGGTAAATACCACGTGTCTGTGGGGCACATCGATACACATGACTTCCGCCTTTATCGCCAGCTGTTTCTGATACTTTATGCCGCAGCTGTTACAGAATCTGGAGTGACAATGTCTGTATAACCAGATC
>JAFRIG010000052.1 GCA_017432895.1 Erysipelotrichaceae bacterium
CAATTAGACAATATGTAATGACGAAGGAGGCGGATGTTTATAAGTGAATAAAGAAAAGTAACCTCTCAATTGTAGATTCGTGGATTTACCCTTTATACTATGAATTGGCTTATTTATTCATTGATAAAGCGGATTACCGCATACAAGAGGAGGTTACAATGAAAAGAATAATCAAAATCGGAATGGATGTCCATACTACCAACTACACTTTATGCGTTTTTGAACCATCTTTTGAACATGAAGGCACTGTTCACTACATCACCCAGGTCAAACCGGAGGTGAAGAATATCATCGATGTGATCGACAATCTAAAGAAGAAACTCTCTGATGATGAATTGGACATCACCTGTGGATATGAAGCCGGATGTCTGGGTTATTCCCTGTATCATGAACTTGAAGATAAAGGTGTCAGATGTATCATTCTGGCTCCTACGACCATGGCTGTTCAAAAAGGCGGAAAGAAGATCAAAAACGATTATCGTGATGCGGAGCAGATTGCCAGGTGTTTAGCCTATGGAGGATATTCTGCCGTATATGTCCCCACCGCTTTAGATAACTCTGTCAAAGAGTTCATCAGGATGAGAGATGATCTTAAGCAGAACCTCAAATCCATCAAGCAGCAGATCATCGCCTTACTCACCAGAAACGGAAAGCAGTATGATGAGGGTTCCTATTGGACAGGAAAACACATCAAGTGGATCAATTCCATAAAGTTTGAAGAAATCATCCTTCAGGAAACTCTTTCCGAATACATGGTCGAGTATTATCATCTGGTTGACAGGGTATCAAAGCTTGATGAAAGGATCGAAGAGATCTCGATGAAAGAGATTTACATTGAAAGAGTCAATAAGCTCAAATGCTTCATCGGCATCAAGACCCACACGGCATTATCTCTTATAGTTGAGACATCAGACTTCAAAAGATTTACTAAAGGCAATATATACGCTGCCTATCTGGGACTTATACCGGGTGATGACTCATCCGGTGATGATGACAGTAAGTTGGGTATAACCAAGGCCGGCAATCGTCATCTTAGAAGATTACTCATCGAATCAGCTCAGTGCTATACCAGGGGACAGATCGGTCACATCTCTGTCGATCTAAGGCAAAGACAGGCCCTGTGTTCATCCGAAGTAACAGCTTACGCCAATAAGGCCAATGAACGCTTAAGAAGGAAATACTATAGGATGATAGGCAAAGGAAAGAAGTTCAACGTCGCCAAGACGGCGATCGCCAGAGAGCTGGCCTGCTTTGTATGGGGAATGATGAGCGATCACATTGAGTTGGCACATTGAAACCGATCCATTCCATCTTAATCGTATTTACACATCAGTTTTAAAGAATATTTATTTTCAAAACAGAAGAATCAAGGATACAGGCCAGGAAATTTCATATGAGTGGTTTAAGTCATTCACGATCTTTCTATGTTGACAATCCTTGCAAAGAATTGATTCACGATATTAGACAAAAGAGACTTGCGGCGTAACCATTGACCTGTGGTAACCAATCCTCGTATAACAGAGTGGCCAACTGCCGTAATACTGCTTATCAGTGAAGTTTCCTGTCTTGTGTCCTTGATCAGCAAATATATTAAAAAGACGAATTCATAGTATAAAGACATTTACACTTGACATTCGCCATTACATAACAGGTTATCTGTATTATCAGGATCTTGAACATCAAGCAAAAGAAAGCCGCGATCATTATCTCAAGGCTCTGGAAAAGGGCTATGATTCAAGTGCCCGTTTCTATATCGGAATGTGTGAGATGTATATGGGACACCTTGATGAAGCACAGCAGCAATTCCTGATCTTAAAAGAAAACAAACCGGACTCGATCGACCCTTATCTGCGTTTGGCCACGATCTACGAGATGAAAAACGATCTGGATAAAGCCTTACAAATGGCAAACAAACTGATCGATATCGTTAAGGATCGTCAGGATGATGTTTCACGCTATTATCTAAAGAAGGTCCAGATCTTACGAAGAAGAAAAGAACCTGAAGAAGCGATCAAGGTCTTGAAATATATCGCTGATAAATACAATTATCCCGCCAGGAAGAAGATCTTTGATGTATATCTGCAGGCAGGCATGTACAAAGAAGCGGAGAAGGAACTCTGGAAATGGAAGTGGGATGGAGAATATTATGATGCCCAGATCGTTTTGAACATCCTGAAAGGCAACTACAAGAAAGCTGAGCAGCTCTTGACCGCCCATGGCCACTCGATCGATAAATGGCGTTACAGGGTACTGGTACAGTTGCTGGCCAGAGCGAAAGAAGATTATGCAAAAGAAGAGAGCTCCTGTAAGCAGTGGCTGGAACTCAACAGCGATATCGTCCAGGTCTATGGACATCTGTCATATTGCATGTTTCATCAAAACAATAAAGAAAAGCAGCACGAATATGCGCATAAGGCTTTAGAAGAAAACGAGAAAAAGCTGGAAGAATATTCGACGGAACGGACCTTGTATGAGACCAGAAAATACAGGCTCTTAACGTTATTGGGCAGGATGAAGGAAGCCGAAGAACTATCGGAAAAGATCAGGAAGATGCCTCTTTGTGAAAACTGTCCCTATGCAACCTGCAAGGATCTTGAAGTCTTTGTGATGGAGGCGGCAGAGATCATGGGTGATAAAGAAAAAGCTCTGCTTCTATCAAGACAGGGCAATGAGGAATATCCTGATGAGGAAGATTTTGTGATCATGAAGAACGTGATGGAAAGAAAGGAAAAGGAACAGTGCTGATAGGCATCGATTTAGGAACGACGAATTCCCTGGCCGCCTGTTTCAGGGACGGCAAGGTCGAGATCATCGTCAACCGGCTGGGCAAAAAGATCACGCCTTCGATCGTAAGTATCGATGAGAATGATCATATCCTGGTGGGTGAGACCGCCAGAGAATACGGCATCCTGCATCCCGAAAGAACGGCTTCGGTTTTTAAAAGAGCCATGGGTACCTCAAAGATCTTTGATCTGGGAGAGCACAGTTTTTCGCCGGAAGAACTGTCTTGCTTTGTGTTGCGTTCCCTGAAGGAAGATGCGGAAGCCTATCTGAAGGAAGAGGTCGAGGAAGCGATAATTTCCGTTCCGGCCTATTTTAATGATAAACAGCGTAAGGCTACGGTAAGAGCCGGCGAACTTGCCGGTCTTAAGGTCAGCCGCATCATCAACGAACCGACGGCTTCAGCGATAGCTTATGGCGTCGGAGAAAGCGAAAAGAGTGAACGTTGCCTGGTTTTCGATCTGGGCGGCGGTACTTTTGATGTGACGGTACTGGAATACTATAAGAACATCATGGAGGTCTATGCCATCGCGGGTGATAACTTCTTAGGCGGCGAGGACTTTACGATGCTTATGTTTGAGATGTTTCTCGAAAGAACAGGATTGGATAAGCAGCTGCTGTCTTTCCGGGACCTGAAGCTGATCATGAAGGCGGCGGAAAAGGCCAAGTGCAGCTTTGCGGACAATGATGTCGTATTGATGAATGTGACAGTCAACGGGAAGAACTATGCGGAAAGTTTTGTGTTGAGTGAATATGAAAAAAGATGCGCCAAATTACTGGACAGATTACGTAAACCGATCGAGAAAGCTTTAAACGATGCAAAGATCTCTCTGGATGATCTAGATGAGATCTTATTGACGGGAGGAGCCATCAGATTACCGCTCATCAAAGAATATGTAAAAAGGATCTGTAATATGGAACCGGTATCGTTAAGCGATCCGGAAGAATCGGTCGCCGTCGGTGCCGCTTTGCAGTGTGCGATGAAACAAAGGGATGCCCAGATCGAAGAAGTCATCCTGACGGATGTCTGTCCGTTTACTTTGGGTACGGAAGTCATCAGAAACAACGGTTCTTTCGAGATCCCCGGTGTCTATCTGCCGATCATCGAACGCAACACCGTCATTCCGGTCAGCCGCAAACAGACGGTCTGTACCGCTCATGATGATCAGGAATTTGTCACGATCAAGATCCTGCAGGGCGAAAGCAGAATAGCCGCGAATAATACTTATTTAGGGGAAATTACGGTCGAAGTTCCTAAAGGACCTAAGGGCAAGGAAGCGATCGAAGTGACCTACACTTATGATGTTGATGCGCTGCTGGAAGCGGAGGTCAAGGTCCTTTCTACCGGTATCACAAAGAAAGCCATTATCCGCGATGAGGAACACGAAGAAAGCGAAGCGGAAAGAAACTCGCGTTTAAAAAGACTGGAATATCTGAAATTTAATCCGCGTGAGGATGAAGAGAATATGCTGGTGATGTTAAGGGCGGACAGGGTCTATGAAGAATCGCTGGCGGAAAACAGGAAAGAGATCGAGATACTGATCGAAGATATGCAGAAGGCTCTGGATGAAAAGAATATCCTGATGATAGAGGTCAGTAAAAAAAGACTCAACGAACTTCTTGATGAGATCGAAAACGGCAATAACGATCATTTTGTAGCTTAAGGATCAATAAAATGGGGCTTACGATAATGAATCTGATGATTTGTGACGCCCCTTTTTTGTTGTTCGATAAAACATTGAAAAATCATCATTGACCAACTTAAACGAAACATCAAAAAACACGAAACAAACCGTTATAATGAAAGCAGAAACAGAGGCTTTTTATGACACTAAGTAAATACCTTGTACTGATCGTTGAGATCCTTTTTGCAGGGCTTGCGGTCAGTGTGATCCAATTTCCGTTAAGAAAAACAAAAAGAAAGATCATCTACCTTTTTCTGTTCCTTCTAAAGTTTGTATTACTGACAGGCATCGCATACGAATTGATCGCCGATGCAAGTCCTTTTGTCTGGAAATATGACTTTCCGATCTCAGCCCTTTATCTGGCGATACTGGCAGATCTTGTCGCAGATATCCTGTATCTTCCAAGCTCTTTCCTGTTTCATAAGAAAGGATTTCGGGTCAAGAGTATTCTGATGATGATCATGCTGGTGGTGATCTCATCTTACAGCATTATCAACATGCAAGTGGTCTCAGCTAATCGACACGAGATCGTTTCAGATAAACTAAAGAACGATTATAAATTCGTTTTCATTTCCGATCTTCATTATGGCTCTTCGCAAAGCAAGGTCACCGTCGATCGGACGCTGCAGAAGATCAAAGCGGAAGATCCTGATTTTATCTTGCTGGGAGGCGACATCACCGATGAACATACCTACCCTGATGAAGCGGAATATCTCTATGAACAGATCGCAAAGATAGGTGTTCCTGTCTACTTCGTTTATGGAAATCACGATCGTCAGGAAAGAGGAGATTATCTCGGTGGGAAAAGGATCAGCGAGGAGCAATTGGAAGATGCGATCAGAAACAACGGTATCCATATCCTGTATGAAAGCTTAGAAAAGATCAACGAAGATCTGCTTCTGCTTGGAAGAGAAGATCCGTCTCACCCCGAAGAAAGAAAAGCCGTCAAAGATCTGCCCGAATGGCCAAAGGATCGCTACGTGATCTGTATCGACCATACCCCTTATCAGAATAAGGAGATCGAAGAGATCGGTGCTGATCTGCAGCTTTCAGGACACACGCACGCCGGACAGCTGTTCCCTTTGAAAACTCTTTATGCGTTGGCGGGCTTAAATGTTGTGGGAAACTATCAGATCGGCAATTGCGATCTCTATGTTTCTCCGGGCGTTGCCGGGTGGTATCTGCCCTTGCGCAACGAATCACATTGTTACTACGAAGTGTTTGAATTAACTGCACCATAAAATCGCTCAAAGGAATAGTCTGCTTTTCTATTCTTCTTAATCCTGCCTGTCTGCCGCAAACCATTTTAAGCATACCGGAGGTAGTTCATGGAGGTAGATGAATAATATTATGTGCAATGCACATAATATTATTAACATTTCCCTTGCGGACAGTATAATATAGGTAAGGAGGCAATGCTATGAAGAATGTGAACGTAACTCTTCGTGTTGATGAAGATTTGAAAAAGAAAGCAGAATCCCTTTTCTTTGAGCTTGGGCTGAATTTGACAACAGCTTTTAATATTTTCCTTAGACAATCTGTGCGTGAGCAGCGAATCCCTTTTCAAGTGACAAAGAACGTCCCGAATGCGGTCACGCTTGCCGCTATGGATGCAGCCGAAAAAGGAGAAGAGATGTATGGGCCTTATGACAACGTTTCCGATCTGATGGAGGCGCTTAATGCTGAAGATTGAGTTTACCGGTCAATTTAAGAAAGACTATAAACTCGCCGTTAAAAAAGGCTGCGATCCGAAGGAACTGGAAGCGGTCATC
Source organism: Erysipelotrichaceae bacterium (assembly GCA_017432895.1). Lineage (GTDB taxonomy): Bacteria > Bacillota_I > Bacilli_A > Erysipelotrichales > Erysipelotrichaceae > Colivicinus. Next base: position 6,239 of record JAFRIG010000052.1, read on the forward strand.
ACGTTACTTGTCAACGAGCAGCCGTTGCCGGAGAAATACAGGGATCATGCGTTGACGAACTCTCGAAATTATAAGGGAATGCGGGAGTGTCATATTGAACCGGACTGGCTGCTTGTTTATAAGGTTCTGAAAGAAACACTTATTCTACGGTTGATTCGTACCGGCAGCCACAGCGATAATTTTTATCAACGCTGAAAACAAAACGATGTCTGTAGAGTGATTGACCGAATTATGGATAGATCAAATAGTCAAAGGAACTACAAACAGGATAAACAGCACTTCCTAAACGGAATCATTTAAGTACTGTCGAACGGGAATAATTGCCAGAATTTAATCTTTAAGATAACGATCTCGTTAAGTTAAGGTAATATCCTATATTTAGTTCACCAAAATGGCGAGATTTCCTGATATGCGGTTTTTATCAAAGAGTCCCTTTGTGCTATCATTCAATTAACAGGAGGAGCAGCTTTATGGCAACAATGCAGGCGCTTCTTGAAAGAGACAAAGAACGTTTTTTAAATAATATGGCGGCAGCCAAATCGTCGGCTGAATCAGTCGCGAGCGTGGAACAGCAGTTAAGTCGCATCCTTTCGGCATACAACGAAAACGAAGACAGCGAACGCATCAGAAATACCGCGGTATATCTGATCGAAGCACTGACTTCCACTGCCGGCTTTCTTAACTGTGATGGCGAATCGACCATCTGGTCAAAATCGCAGTACCGCCCCGGCATCAGTAAGCCCAAAAGATCAGGGTGGTTTATTTTCTTTCTGCTTCTAGGCATCCTGGCTCTTTTTGGAGCAGGAGCAGAGCTGATCTATTTTACGGACTCACTTCCACCAAGTGAGGAGATGCTTATCGGACTGGGGATCGCAGCTTTGGCGGCACTTCTTCTTTTCCTATCGGGAATCTTTTCCGCCAGAAAGAAGGAAGAAAACAAGCAGGAACTGTATGCGGAAACCATCCCGGATGGGGAGAAGACCTACCACATCCTTCTCAACGGCGTACTTACGATGGATAGGATCCTGGAACAGGTCAGAAACGAGGAACTGCTTGAGGAAAAGAAAGCACTCATGGAAGATAAGGACAACCTGAAAAAGGAAGACATTAGACTTTTATCCGATCTGTTGGAATCAGCCTATGGTGAAAACAGCGAATATGGAAAACAGATCATTTCCGAAGTGAAATTCTATCTGCATCGCAAGAATATCGATGTGCTGGATTATGATGGAAACAATCGGGATTATTTTGAACTGATGCCATCTGAGAGTGAGGGGACCATACGTCCGGCTTTAATGATGGCGGGAAGCGTATTGCGCAAAGGCCTTGCCGCAGGAGAATGACGATGGATCGTTTCTATGGATTTGATTTGGGTGATGCCGAAAGTGCGATCACCCGTCTGGATCGGACAAAGGATCTTGCGCCTGTCGTGCTTCAGATCAATGAAGCAAAGAGCTTTATTACGGCCTATGCATTACTCAGAAACGGGAAGCTTCTGATCGGAGAAGGGGCCTGCTACGCACCGGATGCGACGATCAGAAAAGACCGCTTCAAGAGTCGTTTTCTGATCGATCCTGAAGTAGCCAAGGATGTGAAAAGCTTTGCCTCCGGGGTTTTGGGCGAACTGTATCTGAATGGCGATCTGATCAAGGGAGACGACAGCTGCTTCTATATCGGTTGCCCGGCCGGCTGGGACAAAGTCGCCCGTGAGGAATACCGCAGTATTTTTGAGAAAACGGGATACCCGCCTTCAAAGATCATTTCCGAGTCTAGAGCAGCATTAGTATCCGCCTGCCAATCCAAGCATTTGCAGGTGGGTTACGACATCCTCAATAAACCGGTACTGGTCATCGATATCGGTTCTTCGACGACCGACTTCGCCTATATCATGGGCGGAAAAGAAGTGGAACTCAAGACCGGCGGCGAAGTCTTTTTGGGTGGCGGCATAATGGATGAGATCCTGTTAGAAGAATCGTTGAAAGCCTCGCCTAACGAGGCGAAGATCCGCAAGATCTTTGAAGAAAGCAGCGCCTGGCAAAGCTATTGCGACTTTGCGGCAAGAAGATTAAAAGAGAAGTATTTTTCCGATGAAGAGTACTGGAGTAAAAACGATTGCAGTCAGTCGGTCTCGATCCGCCAGGGCCTGATCCCGGTTAAACTGTCATTGAAGATCGATCCTGAGATCGCCGATAAGCTGCTGAATCAGAAAACCCAAAGGCTGACTGAGAGATCATTCAAAGAAGTCTTTATGGAAAGCCTGATGCAGGCCAAAGCCGCCATCAAAGAAAAACAGCCGGAACTGGTCTTTTTGACCGGCGGCGTCTCCAAGATGGCGATCATCCGCAAGTGGTGTCAGGAAGTGTTTGAAGATGCGGTTGTCATCACCTGCGCCGAACCTGAATTTTCTGTTGCTTCCGGTCTGGCGTGGTGTGGCAAGATCGATGACGAACTAAGAGGCTTCAAACAGGAAGTCAGCGCTTTGATCGATTCCAGTACGGTAGAGCAGATCGTTGAGAAGCATATCAGCGAACTCTATCAGGATGCGGTAGAGACGATGGTCGAACCGATCCTTGAGCATGTCGCCTTACCCATCAGCGAAAGATGGCGCAACGGCGAGATCGAGAAACTCTCCGATATCGATCCGATCATGCAGGCGGAGATCGATACCTGGCTGCACACCAACGAAGCAAGAGCGCTGCTGATGAAGCCGGTCGCCAAGTGGCTGAAGATGGTATCTTTTGAACTGGAAGAATATACGATGCCGATCTGTGTCAGACACAATGTGCCGTATTCTTCTTTGTCCCTGAATTCTTTCCTGTCGATGAGCGATATCGAGATCAATGTCGAAGCAAAGAACCTTTTCGCGGTAAACGAGATCACCTGGCTGATCGATGCGACGATCTCCATCGTAGTGGGCCTGCTTTGCGGAGGCGGTGGTATTGCCTTGATTGCCAACGGACTGCCCGGCATCATTGCCGGAGCGGTCGTCTCACTGCTGATCCTGGCCTTAGGCAAGGACAAGATGCAGGAAATGCTGCTGAATTCCAACGTTCCAAACCCCGTCAGGAAAGTGATCCCGAAAAGCTACCTTAAGGCAAGGATCGACTATATTTCCAAACAGGTGAAAGACAACCTCTATGAAAAGCTGGAACAGGAAAAGAGCCAGGAGATCAGTCAGCGCCTGGCCAAAGAGATCTCTCTCCAGATCGAAAGCTGTCTGGCCAAGATGGCGGAAGTCGTAGAGATACCGTTGGGCTGATCGTCGGCAACGAAACAAAAAACCTTATTTTAAGCCTCTTTTTGAGGCTTTTCTATTATGTTGTTTATAGTGGCATGGTATAATTACCACCGGTTGAACATGTTTATTTAGGGGATGAATATCTATGAAAGAAAAAAACAATAAGACTTTAGAAATACACCGCAATGAAGAAGGAAAAAGAGTCCTGACTGGCAAAGAGTGGCTCTTTGTGGTTATCGTAGGCCTTGCGGGTCAGCTGATCTGGTGTGTGGAAAACACCTGGTATCCCAATTTCGTCTATACCAAGATCGCTCCGGATGCTTCCATCATTTCCTGGATGGTGGCCTTAAGTGCTTTAGCCTCTACCTTCGGCTGCTTCGTCTGGGGAACTTTAGGCGATAGACTGGCAAAAAGAAGACCACAGATGCTGATAGGCTATGCCGCCTGGGGCATCACGGTCGTCTTATTTGGCTTGACTGAATATGTGAATCATAAAAACATGGCGATGCTGACGGCTTTAGTTGTGTTTGCGGATTGCGTGATGAGTTTCATCGGCGCCATGGCCAACGACTCCGGTTTCATCGCCTGGACGACCGACATCACCGAGGAAGGCAACCGCGGCAAAATGGGTGCCGTCGTAGCCGTCTTACCGGTAGCGGGAACGATCCTGGGTGGTCTCCTGTTTGGCAAGATCATTGAAAAGATCGATTATTTCAAATTCTTTATCGTTCTGGGTGTCTTCCTAGTTCTAATGAGCATCGGTGTGCATTTCATGGTCAAAGATGCTCCCGATCTGGTTCCCAATAAAGATCCCAAAGGCTTCTGGCATCAGGTCTTTGCCGTCTTTGATTTTTCGCTTTTGAAGAAGAATAAACTGATGAAGGATATCTGTATCATCTTTGCCGTCTACTTTATCGGTTTTCAGATGTATTTTTCCCATCTGACCAATTTCCTGGTCTATACCCAGGGATATTCCACCGGCAATGCCGGACTGGTCCTCGGTCTGCCTTTGATCGCGGCTTTACCTTTTACTTTCCTGTGTTCCCGTTATCTGGACAACGGCAAGTTCTATAACATCATGTATCTTTCCGTGGCTGTCACGATCGCTGGCCTACTGATCGTGTGGATCCCCAATACGATCGTCACCTGTCTGGGTATCTTCTTATTTGGAACAGGCTACATGTGCATCTATCAGGCCCTGATGGTCATGTTGAAGAACTGCATGCCTGCCAGCATGCATGGTCAGTCGGAAGGCATCAGACAGGTCTTTTATGTCGTTATCCCGATGTGCATCGGAACGCCGATCGGTTCTTTCCTGATCAAACATTTCGGTTTTGCGATGCAAAACGAATACGGAGTTGCCGGCTACTCGGCCAACTGGGTAACTTTCATCGTGGCAGCCCTTTGGATGCCGTTAGTCCTGATCCCGATCAGAAAAGCCAAAAAGGATTATCTGGAACACTTAAACAATACCGATCATGAATAACGAAGTCCGCAAAGGGCTTAAACGCCATATATTCGTCTACCATTTTTTACGCATCCTGATCGGCTTACCGATCATGGCCATTTGTAATTATTCCTACAAATATAAAAAGATCAAGGACAAACCGGTCCTGATCCTTTCCAATCACAATTCCGATTTCGATCCCTTACTGATGGTCATCAGCATGAAGAGACATTTTAAATTTGTCGCCAGTGCCAACATCATGTCCGGTCCCATTGGAAAAGTGATCCGTTTTCTGGTCGGTCCCATTCCCCGGGAAAAAGGGGCAGGGGCTGACAAGACGGTCCGGCTGATCATCGACAATCTGAATGCCGGTATCAATGTGGCAATGTTTCCTGAAGGCAACAAATCATGGGACGGTTCGACCAATTTTATCTCTAAAAGAACAGCCGAGATCTTCAAACAGGCAAAATGCGGACTGGTAACTTTCCGTTTTGATGGCGGTTATCTGCGTTCACCGCGCTGGGCGAATCATTCACGCAAAGGCAAGCTGCACGGTGAGATCGTCAATGAATACAGCTATGAACAGCTGAAAGATCTAAGTGTCGAGCAGATCTATGAGCTCATCGTCAAGGATCTGCAGGCAGACGCCTATCAGCATCAGGATCAGCATCATCTAAAATATACAGGCAAGGCTTTGGCCGAAGGGATCGAGAATCTGTTTTATCTGTGTCCGGTGTGTCATAAATTTGATGGCATCCATGGCCATGGTGATGAATTTGAGTGCAGCTGTGGAATGAAGGGAATATATGATGAATTTGGTTATCTTAAAGGGGATCAGATCGCCGATTATGATACCACCATCAAATGGAACGCTTTCCAAAAAACATGGCTGATCGATCATAAGGAAGATCTGAAGAAGCAGACAAAGCAGCCTTTTTCCCATGATGAAAAGCTGCGTCTGTATCAGATCGTAGCCAATGAAAGGGTGTTGTTGAAAGACGATCTGACAGCAGACATCTATGGCGATCGCTTTTATTTAAGTGACGGAAAAGATTTTGCGATGACGCTGTATTGGAAAGATATCAGCAAGATCGGCATGTTCCGCAACAACGCCCTGTATCTGACCTGTCATGAAGACCGTTATGAGATATTCAGAGCCGGCGGTTTTCCGCTGATCAAGTACTTCTCGCTATGGCGGATCCTGGCGGATAAAAACCTCGTATAGGAACAGACGAGACCCGTTGACCACATCTTGACAAAGACTTTAATGCCCCTATCATATAAATCCACCATTTGAAATGGTGGACCAGTAATAACAGTAGTGTTACACGAAGTACCAGGATAAAAAAAGCCTATGATATCCTGTTTGTGGGTCTCAACCACATACAAGAACAATCATAGGAGGTGCCCATGGACAATCAAAGTTTATCACATACAAAGTGGAATTGCACATTCCATGTTGTGTTCATCCCAAAATACAGAAGAAAAGTAATGTTCGGCAATCTCAGAGAAGATGTACGTGAGATTATCAAGA